>JAJRRX010000321.1 GCA_024279075.1 Alphaproteobacteria bacterium
CAGATGCGGCCCAACTTTGTTGCGGCCCTCGGGGCCAACCTCATGGCAGCCTGCACAACGCAAGCTGCGAAACAGGCGTTCGCCCTCAGCGGCGTGGCCGTCAGCTAAAGCATTGATTGGAGCCGATAAGAATAAACAAAAAGCGACTATGAATAGTTTGTGAATAGATGTGAACATTTCGCAACTATAACCAATCTATTCACATAAACTACATAAATTCTCGGTATTTATTGGTATGCCGGATAAGTTGTTAGAAGATCACTGTATTTTATTCTTTAAATTACAGGGCGTTATACGTGTGATTTGACTTTAGTTAATCACACTAATTTTTTGTATTTAGCTGTGCGCGCATAAAAAATCCGCCCGAATCAGGCGAATTTATCCAAGCATTCCATGTGGATCAGGCGTAAAGGCTCATTGGCTCAGGGGCAAAATCGGGGAACAAATCGGCGATATTATCGGCCTGCATATGCTGGCGCATAACCGCTGCCAAAATATGGCGGTAATCGGTGGTTATGGCCAAATCAGCGCGGTCATCCAGCGCATCATTCGCCAAGCCCGGCCATGCCCCCAGCATTTGCCCGCCTTTTATCCCTGCGCCCAGCACCATCATGGCATTGCCATAGCCATGATCCGTGCCGCCAGAGGTATTGGCGCGCAAGCGGCGGCCAAATTCGCTCATCACCACCACATTCACCCGCTCGGCCTCATTGCCAAGATCGCGCCAAAATGCCTGAAGACTGGCCGATAGCGCATCCACTTGGTTCCCAAAGCTGCCCGCTTGGTCTTCATGGGTATCCCAACCATGAAAATCCACTGTTGCCACGCGCATGCCGAGGTCAAGCTTGATGGCGCGGGCTATGGTTTTGAACCCACCAGCGAGGTCCAACTCTGGGTAATCCACACTGGGCGTATAATCCTTCACCTCGCCATCGTGGTCCATTATCCGGCTTTGCAGGGTGGAGGAAAGCTGCACCAAACGCTGAATAGGCGCACCGATAAGCGGGTGCTGGCCAAAGCCTTGCAGCAGCCGTTGGTGCAGTATCGGGGCCAAGTCATGCCCTTGTGCCATAATCAAGTCTTCAAGGTTCTCGGCCACCGCTACATCCCGCGCGCCGCGCAGGCTATCAGGGGCTGAGCCAACCGCAAGCAAAGGCAATATCGCGTCCGTTTGCCGATTGGCAAACCAGCGGCCAAGCCAGCCACCCGCCGCACCGCTCACGGCTGCCCGCTCCATTTTTGCCTCGGCATCAAAATGCGAGCGGGTGCCATCGGTCAGGCCTGAAGCATGGATGACCGCCAGCTCACCAGCGTCATAAAGCTCGGATAATCCGCGCGCTTGCGGATGAAAGCGGAAATCAACATCTGCCGCCATATCGGGCATAGTATGGCCCGGTGTATCCCCCTTGCGCAGCACCCGCATGCTTTCGGGGCGCGCGGCGATATAATCGACATCCGCTGTGGGCGAGATCAGGTTGAGGCCGTCAGCCCCGCCGCGCAGGAAAACAACAACAAGAAGTGGATCATTGGACATAGCAGCCTCCTAGCGGAACATGAATTGAGGGGTGAGAGCAGCCAGTGCGATTGCATTATTGGCCCCCCAGAGGAGGTATTCGTCATCCTCAAACGGCAGCGAGTCGCCGTGGCTGACCTCCATACCTTTGAGAAAGGCTTTAACAACATCCGGCGGCGCTTGCAGGGCTGTGGCCCAATACTCGGCAAATTCACCCCAGGTTTTCACGGCAACTTTGGGGTTAAACTGAATGCCCTCCAGCCAGCCATCATGGGCATAAAGCGCCAGATTTACCATGCTATTAAGCGCGCGGGTATTGGCCCAGTCGATTGAATGGTCCGAATGGCCAGTAGGCGGGTGCACTTGGTGTTGGGTCCAGCCCGCGCGCTCTAGCTGCCAATAAAGGTCATATTGCGGCTCGACCACTTGGGTGCCCGTGGCGCGGTAAAGCGCGATTAGAAATTCAAACGGCGTGCGCAACTTGTTGCCTTGCATGGTGGCAAATTCGTAAGAAAGCACAATGGCGCGGACAACCTGTGCGATTTGGTCCTCGTCCTCCAGTGCATTGCGAAACACCTCGGCTATTTTAGCCTTGAACTCGTCATTTACATCTTCCAATCCAAGGCGGAGGATGATTTTTTCGGTGACAAAACGCGCGGTGGCCGGATGGGCGGCCAGAATATCTAGCACTTTGTTGCCATCAGACATCGGCGCGGCATTGGCCTGAAACTCCACCCCGAGAAAGCGCTTTTGGTAGGGGTCATGCCAGAGCGTAGCATAGAAAAACTCACCAGTTCGGGGCTTGTCGGTGCTGTCATCCAACCAATCGCCATCGCCCACCGTCCAGCCTGAAAACGCGCGGGCAACCTCGTAAACGTCTTGGTCGATATAGCCAACCGCAAGGCCGTCCTCTGCGCCCGGCACCTCGTGCCAGTTATCGTATTTGTCATTCAAGTAGTTCGCCGCCCCCATCGTGTGTAGCTCCAACAACTCGCGGGCATAGTTTTCATTGGCTGGCGAGGCGCGCGACGAGGCGTTATTGAGGTAATAAAGCATGCTAGGCGATTGGGCGACCTCGCCAAGCATTGCGCGGAAATTGCCCAAAGCATGGCGGCGCATGATACGGTCATATTCAGGGAAAAACACCGAGGTTTCCACGTCTTTCAGAGCATTGACATTAAAATGATTATGCCAAAACTGGGTCATCACCTCGCGCAGTTGGCCTTGGGCATGGGTGGCGCGAATAAAGCTCGCCGCGATCACCTCGTTGCCGGGGCGCTCGCGCTCGGCATAATCCATCAGCAGGTCAAAATCCATAAACTTAACCATATCTTCGGCGGGCACGTCCAGCATGGTAAGGTGGCGCATTTCTTCCACGGCCTCCCATGTTTCACCGGTGTCAGATTCCCCCGCCTCATACTCAATAAGCAACCGCGCTGCCACGATACGGGCCTCCAATGCCGCGTCACTTTCCGGCATCGCCATCTGGTTTTCCAACCAGCCATCCAGCCCGAGTCGCTCAAACTCGGCCAAGCTTTGGGTGGTCGCGCCAAAGGTCAGGCGGTTGAGGTAGGTCACTGGCGGATTAACCCCAAAATTGGCCATCGCGCGCGGGGCCGCGAGGCTGGCCAGTGCCACCCCGAGCAGGCCTTTATGAAAGTCTCGCCGTGTAACCATAGTCTTTACTCCCGCCTAAACTTTAGTTTAGACGAGAGCATAGAGGGAAAAACCGAGAGGGAAATAAGCGAGTTTTTGCTAAGCCGATTTTGGCCTATTCACCACTCACCTTGGCGGCGATCTCCCTGAACATCGCAATATTTTGCAGATTGGACCCGTCTTCAGAAAAATCACGATCCGCCGAATTGAGCGCAATCACAACGCCTTTGGTCGGATTGATATAAATATATTGCCCATAAACACCGCGCGCAAAATACTCGCCTTCATCGCCGTCAGCGGGCATCCACCACTGGAAGCCGTATCCCACCCCTTCAGGCCTGTTGGGCGCACTGTTTTCGGTCGAGGCCAGCACCCAATCACTTGGCACCAGTTGCGCGCCATTCCAAACCCCGAATTGCAGGTAAAGCTGCCCCATACGGGCATAATCGCGGGTGCGCAGGTTCAGCCCGCCCAACACAAAAGCCACGCCGTAGCCGTCGGTCAGGTAATAGGGCTCCGCCTCCAGCCCCAAAGGCGTGAGCAGTTTTTCAACCATCAGCTCTTTAATGCTACGGCCAGTTGCACCGCGAATAACCATGCTCAGCACATGGGTATCTATCGAAACATATTGCCAAGCCTCGCCCGGCGCATTGGCGCGTGCGGTAATACTGGCAGCAAATTCGTCCATCGAGCCCCCCAGCGCCAGCACACGGCCCATTTTATTAATGTCGGAATTAAACGCAAAATAATCCTCATCAAAATCCACACCCGAGGCCATATTGAGCACATTACGAATGCTCGCGCCTTCATAGGCACTGCCCTTCAGGCTGGGTGCATATTTAGTCACTTGGTCATCTATTGAGGCAATATCTCCCTCCTCCAGCACGATTCCCATCAGCGCAGATAAGAAGCTTTTGGCGACAGACCATGAGATCCGCAGGTCAGTATCGGCGGTATCAAGATAATAGCTTTCATGCACAAGCGCGCCATCTTTCAGGACCACAAGGCCAGTAACCGCGCGGGCCTCTACCCATGCACTCAGGTCCGGCATATCCATCGGGTTAGCGAGAAGCGGGCTTGGCGTGGCCTCTGGCAGAGCAAGGGTCTCGCTAAAGAACATCTCGTCCATATGCGAGAAATTATTGATGATATTTTCTTCGTCAAACAAAGAGTTAACCGCCAACAACCGTGTGATGTCGTCCTTTTTCCAGAACGCTACGCCAGCAAGGATAACCGCCAGCACTAGCACCGCCCTTAAACTCCATTTGAAAAACTTACGCATATTATGCCCCTTCACTTCCAATGCGGTCCATGATGCCGACCAGCTCCGCCGCTACTCCCGTTTCGGACATAGCATGCCCCGCCAAATTGATCATCCTCAGCTCGCTTTTGGGCCAAGCATTATGGATTTTGTGCGCGGTATGCGGCGGGCACACCATATCATATCTGCCCTGCACGATATAGCCCTTAATATTATGGAGCTTGTGCATATTGGCCTCGATCTGGTGCTCGTGGTCCAGCCAGCCTTTATGGGTAAAATAATGGTTTTCAATGCGGGCAAAAGCCTGTGCATGCCGCGCACCCGCCCCCTGTATCCTGCCATCAGACACCAACGTGGCGAGGGTGTTTTCCCAGCCTGTCCAAATCCGCGCCGCTTGGTCCGCCGCCTTTTCATCACGGCCAAACAGGCGCTTGTGATAGGCCGCAATCATGTCGCCTTGCTCGGCGCGCGGGATAATCCCCTTAAACAGCGCCCAAGCTTCGGGCCAAAATGCGCCCGCGCCGCCGCCGTAAAACCAATCCAACTCAGCCTGCGTCAGGGTAAACACCCCGCGCAGCACCATGGCCCGCACCCTTGAAGGGTGGGCCTGCCCATAAAGCAAGCTCAGTGTTGCCCCCCATGAGCCGCCAAACACTACCCATTTGTCAATTTTCAGCCGTTCGCGAATGCGCTCAATATCGGCCACCAAATCCCATGTGGTGTTGTTTTCAACACTAGCAAAAGGGGTCGAGCGCCCGCAGCCGCGCTGGTCAAACAGAATGGCGCGGAACTTGTCAGGGTCAAAGTAGCGGCGCATAGAGGCGGAGCAGCCACCACCCGGCCCGCCATGCAGCACCACCACGGGAATGCCCTTCGGGTTTCCCGATTGCTCAATATAAAGCCGGTGGCCATCGGTCATCTCCATGGTTTCTGTCATAAACGGCTCACGGGGCGCATAGAGGCGGGTGCGGGGGTTTTGCGGGCTGGTATGTTCTGGCATTTGGTGGCACACTCAAAATTAGCTTTTGTGCAGCATGGCAGGTTGAGAAGATGAGTGCAACGGACTCCAGAAATACGATTGACGAGGCGGAAGTCGCTAAATTCGAGGCGATGGCGGCGGAGTGGTGGGACCCGACGGGGAAGTTCAAGCCGCTGCATATGCTCAACCCGACACGGCTGGAATATATCGTGGACCAGATCGCGGCGGAATTCGGCCGTGATCGCAAAAGCCTAAAGCCCTTTGAGGGACTGAGGCTGCTGGATATCGGCTGTGGGGGTGGCTTGCTTTCAGAACCTATGGCGCGGCTCGGGGCTACGGTTGTGGGGGCAGATGCTGCGGCGGGGAATATCCCCGTGGCGCAGATACACGCCGAGCAATCAGGCTTGGAGATCGACTATCGCAACACCATGGCCGAGGCGCTGGTAGACGATGGCGAGCAGTTTGACGTGATCCTGAACATGGAAGTGATCGAGCATGTCGCCGACCCGCAAGCCTTTTTAAATGCCTGCGAGGCACTACTTAGGCCCGGCGGGTTGATGATATGCTCAACCATCAACCGCAACCCGAAAAGCTACATGGTCGCCATTATCGGCGCTGAACGGGTGATGCGCTGGCTGCCCGTTGGCACCCATGAATGGGATAAATTCATCACGCCCGAGGAGCTGTTTGGGCTGATCGAGAAGGCGAGGCTAGAGCCGGTGGACAAGAAAGGATTCGCCTTCAACCCACTGCTCTGGAGCTGGTCTATTTCAGAAAAAGACCTGTCGGTGAACTATGTCACGGCCAGCGTGAAGCCAAGCTAGCCGCTTTTTCGTTTCCAGAGGTCCGCGATAGAGCCAAACACGGATTTGGTGAAGCGCTTCCCACCTTTCAGCGCCACAATCCATACGAGCGCCCAGAAAAACCAGATTCGGCAATACCATGTCCCGTGCTGCGCCTTCACTTTTTCCAACTCTTCAATAAGGTCACCAGCCGTGGCTTCTGCATCATCTGGATTGCATACAAAAAGCAGAAGGCCATCGGTTAAATCCGATTTTGCAATCCTCTTTAGCAGGGTCAAAAAAGACCGATCAAGCTCGAAAAACAAAACAACGAATACTAAAAAGGCCATGGCTTTGTAAGCGTTTATCAAAGGCGTGTTTGTGTTTTCTTTCAAATGCTCATGAAGTGCAACTAACGACATCAAGATACAAAATACTCCGATCCTGCTTAGCCATAATTTCACCCTGCTATAATCAAATAGAAAGACGCTTGCGAATAGATCGTGAATTCTCTTCATACCAAAACCCCCTCAGCCATTGCATTCAACCTATGCAAAGCCTGCCTTAGCGCCGCCTGCCCATCGCCCGTCACCCTAATCAACTTCTTGCGCTTTCCCCCGCGCACCTTGGTGGCCTCGCCCATCCAAGCCTCCAGCAAGCCGCGCTGCTCCAAGCGGTCCAGCGCTGAATGCAGCGCGCCGATGGAGAGCTTTTCATTGGCGTGCTCAAAGAGTTTGTCCAGAATTTTAGGCGCATAGGCCTCCAGCCCACAATGAAGAATGGCCAGAAGCACCTTCATTTCACGATCTGACAGTTTTGCATATGACATAGAACATTACCTCTGATTTTCAGATAATATAGGCGAGCCGCCGCCCCATGTCAATATAATCTGAAAAACAAATATTATCGCGTCATTACAC
>JAJRRX010000322.1 GCA_024279075.1 Alphaproteobacteria bacterium
CATCAGCCCCCCACATGGCATCGCGTGAGCGCTCAGCCCGCTCTTGTGCAGATATTTCAGCCATTGCGGCCCTCCCCATTGTTTTTTCCCACTTTACATAAGCTGACCATCCGGTCAATAGTAACCCAAAAAAAGGGAGCCGCAATGGCGATCGTGACCACCAAAATGGTGGAGGATATCCTCCACGTGACCATCAACAACCCGCCGGTAAACGCCACCTCGCTGGCCGTGCGCCAAGGGCTGATGGAGGCGGTGGAGCAGGCTAAAAACGCCCGCGCCGTGCTGCTGCGCTGCGAGGGCCGCACTTTTATCGCAGGTGGAGATATGACGGAATTTGACAAACCCGCCGAAGCCCCCCTGCTGCCCGATGTTGTGGCCGCCATTGAAGCAAGCCCCGCCCCGTGGGTCGCCCTGCTTTTCGGCACTGTGTTGGGCGGGGGCCTCGAAATTGCCCTAGGCTGTAGCCACCGTATTGCGCTTTGCGGCACCCGCTTTGCCCTGCCGGAGGTCAGCATAGGGCTGATTCCGGGGGCGGGCGGCTCCCAGCGTTTGCCTCGCTTGGTGGGGTTTGAACTGGCGTGTGATATGGCGACGACCGGCAAAATGGTGGATGCCGAGGTGTTTAAAAAAGCCGGCGGTGTGGATATCCTTACCAATGATCTTGAGCGCGCCGCCCGTGTGTTTCTCTTTGATTTACCCGAAAAGCCTACACAGATCAGCGCCCGCCCTTGCCCGCGCCCTGACCCCGGTTTTATCGAGGCCACCCGCGCCAAGCTGGCAAAATCCGCCAAGGGCGCAAAGGCCCCGTTTCATAATCTGGACGCCCTGCTTTGGGCCAGTGAAACCAATTTCAAAACGGGCCAACCCCGCGAGCGAAAACTGCATTTGGATCTCCGGCAATCGCCCGAATCCAAAGCCCTGCGCCATGCGTTTTTCAGCGAGCGGGCGGCGGCTAAGCCTGCGGTTATTAAGGGGGCGGCCCCGCGCGAGATATCTGAGGTGGCCATTGTCGGCGGCGGCTTGATGGGGGCGGGTATTGCCGCCTCTATGCTCTTTGCGGGCCTCAAAGTGGTTCTACTAGAGGTAAGCGTTGAAGCTGCCGAAGCGGGGCGGTGCCGTGTAAACACCATCCTTGAAGGCGCGGTGAAGCGGGGCAAGTTAGACGTGTCAAATAAGACGCGTCTTCAGCGCCAGCTCATTACTTCCGATGATTACAGCGCCGCACAAAACGCCGACCTTGGCCTTGAGGCGGTGTTTGAGGACCTCGCGGTCAAGCAGGAGGTGATCGCCAAGCTCGCCGCCGCCCTGCCTACAGATGCTATCCTCGCCACCAACACCAGCTACCTTGACCCGCACGCCATTTTCAAAGAAATCAAAAACCCCGCCCGCTGCCTTGGCCTGCACTATTTCTCGCCTGCCCATATCATGAAGCTGGTGGAGGTCGTGGCTCTCGAAGGCACCGCGCCCGAGACCCTCACCACCGCTTTCGCGCTGGCCAAACGACAGAAGAAATCCCCCGTGCTCTCCGGCGTTTGTGATGGCTTCATCGGCAATCGCATGCTCGCCGCCTATCGCCGCGCCGCTGATTACCTGCTGGCCGACGGGGCCATGCCCAGCCAAATAGACACCGCCATGCGCGGCTTTGGCATGCCAATGGGGCCTTACGAGCTGCAAGACCTCACGGGCCTACAAATCGGTTGGGCCAACCGCAAGCGGCTCGCGCCCACCCGCAGCCCTGCCGAGCGCTACATCCCTATCGCCGACCAACTTTGCGAGTTGGGCCGCTTTGGCCAGCGCGCCGGAAGGGGCTGGTATGGTTATGAGGGGGGTAAGCAGGAGGACCCCGAGGTCGAGGCCATGATCCGGTATTATCGTGAGGCCGAGGGGATAACCCCGCAGAGCTATTCAAGCTGCCAGATTTCATCGCACCTGATGGCGGCACTGATCAACGAAGGCCAGCGCATTCTGGAAGAAGGCATCGCCGCCACCGCAGGCGATATCGACGTTGTGCAAATGCTCGGCTACGGCTTTCCGCGCTGGCGCGGCGGGCCGATGCACTACGGCGATGCGTTGACGGACCTCAAAGACATGGTGGCCGATCTCGCCGTCCAAAGCCCTGGTTCCTGGGTGCTCGCTGATAAATTCAAAGGATAACCCATGCTGCAAATCAACAGTTTCGCCGCCGGAAAGTGGATCGCCCCAAGCGCAGATGCCCGCCCGATTTATTCCGCTATCACCTCCGAGAAAATCGCTCAAGCAGGCAGCCTGCTCGACACCCAAGCCATGCTCGACTACGCCCACAATACCGGCGGCCCCGCCCTGCGCGCGCTTACCTTTCACGACCGCGCCCGCCGCCTGAAGGCGCTGGCCCTGCACCTGAAAGCCCATAAAAAGCCGCTTTATGCGCTGAGCTACAGCACGGGTGCCACCCACGCTGATAGCCAGATAGACATCGACGGCGGCATCACCACCATGCTGGTTTTTGCCTCCAAAGGGCGGCGGGAATTGCCTGATGCCCATGTTTACTTGGACGGTGATCTGGAGCAGCTTTCACGGAACGGCACCTTCATGGGCCAGCACATTTGCACGCCAATGCTGGGCGCTGCGGTGCATATCAACGCCTATAATTTCCCCGTTTGGGGCATGCTGGAAAAGCTAGCGCCTACACTTCTGGCGGGGGTGCCAGCGATCATCAAACCTGCCACCTCCACCGTGCATGTGGCGGAAGCGGCGTTTCGGATTATGGTGGAAAGCGGGATCTTCCCAGAAGGGTCTATCCAGTTTATCGCTGGCGGCTCTGGTGGCCTGCTTGGCCAGCTCGGCGCACAGGACTCGGTGGCCTTTACGGGGTCAGCCGATACGGCGCTGATGCTGCGCTCCTCCAAACACCTGCTGCGTAATTCCGTGCCGTTTACAGCGGAGCAGGACAGCTTGAACGCCTCCATTCTCGGCCCTGACGCCACCGTTGGCACGCCGGAATTTGACCTGTTCATCACAGAGGCGGCCCGCGAAATCATCACCAAAGCGGGGCAGAAGTGCACCGCTATCCGCCGGATCATCGCGCCGGAAGCTCTGGTGGAGCCGGTGATCGAAGCGCTGTCTGCCAAGCTCGATACCGCCAAGATCGGCGACCCCGCCGCGCGCGACACCACCATGGGGGCGCTGGTTTCTGAGGCCCAACGCGCCGATGTGCAAGCCCGCATCCA
>JAJRRX010000323.1 GCA_024279075.1 Alphaproteobacteria bacterium
AGATTCGAGGCTACATGGCTCTGCACTTCTCTTTCAAACCTACCCGTCAGTTTTGCAATTTGGGGCATGGCGCTACTGCTCATCGGCGCGCCAGTCTGGGCCGCCGCGTATTACCTCGGGCTTCGCACGTGGCTCGCCGCTTTGATCACCGGTTTTACCCTCCCCACATTCATGGTCCTGTCGTCAGGATCAAGCTTTCTTGGGCGTGGTAAAGTAGGGCGCTTTGATGGCCAGCACTTCCAAGTCGATACCCTACAATCCCTCCAAAACGCCGCGATCTTTGGCCTCATCGGTGCATTCGTCGCCCTCACCATCTGGCGCATCGCCTACCGCAGGCCCGCCCCATGCTAATCTTCACCCTAAAACGCCTGCTCTCCCTCGGCCTCAGCCTCATCGCCGCCTCCGTGGCGATCTTCTTCGTGGTGGAAATCATCCCCGGAGACCCCGCCCGCCTGATGCTCGGCATTAACGCCACCCAAGACGCCGTAGACGCCCTGCGCACCCAAATGGGCCTAGACCAAGGCCTGCTCTCCCGCTACTGGCTCTGGGTGTCCGGCCTGCTGCAAGGCGATTTTGGAATTTCCTACACCTACCGCGTGCCGGTGGCCGAAATGGTGCAGGGCAGGGTGTGGGTGTCGCTGCCGCTGGCGCTTTATGCGCTGCTGCTCTCCACCGCCATTGCCTTCCCCATCGGCATTATCGCCGCTGCCAAGCGCGGCTCATGGGCCGATTGGCTGGTCATGGGTGGCACCCAGCTCGGCGTGGCCATCCCGAATTTCTGGTTTGCCATGATCATGGTCAGCATTCTTGCGCTCAAATACCACCTGTTCTCCGCAGGCGGCTTCCCCGGCTGGGACGAGCCGCTCGCGGCCTTAAAAGCCTTGACCCTTCCAGCCGTTGTATTAGCCTTGCCTCAGGCCTCCATCCTCGCCCGTGTCATGCGCTCCTCGCTGCTCGATACCCTCAGCGAAGACTTCATGCGCACCGCCCGCGCCAAAGGCCGCACGGCGCGGGGGGCCATGGTCCACCACGCGCTGCGCAACGCCATGATCCCCGTGCTTACCATCATCGGCCTGCAATTCTCCTTCCTCCTCGCCGGTGCCATCATCATCGAGAAAATCTTCTTCCTCCCCGGCCTCGGCAGCATGATTTTCACCGCCATCACCCAGCGAGACCTGATCGTCGTGGAAAGCGTCGTCATGCTCCTCGTTTTCGCCGTTATCCTCGTCACCTTTCTGGTGGACATCACCTACGCCATGGTGGACCCCCGCCTCAGGAGGCGCGCATGAAACGTGCCTTCAAAATGCCCGGCTTCACCATCGGCTTCATCCTCGCCTTCACCTTCGCCGCCGCCGCGCTTATCTCCTTCATCTGGTCCCCGTTTGGCACCGATGGCGTAGACATCGTCAACAAGCTCCACACCCCAGACGCCACCAACTGGTTCGGGACTGACCACCTAGGCCGAGACATCTTCTCCATGATCATGGTCGGCGCGCGCACCTCCATCGCCGTGGCCATTGTCGCCGTCGGCATCGGCGTGCTGCTCGGCGTGCCGCTGGGCCTCGCCGCCGCCGCCCGCAAAGGCTCGCTTCTGGACGAGGTGATCATGCGCGGCAATGACCTGATCTTCGCCTTTCCCGCGCTGCTGATCGCCATCCTCATCACTGCCGTTTTCGGCCCCTCGGCCATCAACGCCATCATCGCCATCGGCATTTTCAACATCCCCGTTTTCGCCCGCCTATCGCGTGGCGGTGCGCTTTCCCTCTGGACGCGGGATTTCGTCCTCGCCGCCCGCGTCTCCGGCAAATCCCGCGTGCGCATCAGCTTCGAGCATATCCTGCCCAACATCACCAACTTGCTCATCGTCCAAGGCACCATCCAGTTCAGCCTCGGCATCCTCGCTGAAGCGGCACTCTCCTACATTGGCCTCGGCGCGCAGCCTCCCATCCCGAGCTGGGGCCGGATGCTGGCGGATAGCCAAACTATGGTCAGCTTTGCGCCGCATCTGGCCCTGTTCCCCGGCCTCGCCATCGTCCTCACCGTGCTGGGCCTTAACCTGATGGGTGATGCGCTGCGCGACCTGTTCGACCCCAAACTTCGCCGTGACCGCCAATGAGCTTGCTAAACATAAACGCCCTTAAGCTCTCCATCGGAGCCGCCGAAATCCTGCACGATGTTTCGCTCAGCGTAGACGCGGGCCAGATCACCGCCGTGATTGGCGAGTCCGGTTCTGGCAAATCCATGACGGCGTATTGCGTGAACCAGCTCCTCCCACGCGGGGCGCGGGCTGAAGGCAAGGTGCAGTTCAACCGGCAAAATATGCTCACCCTCGATGAGTCGACCCTTTGCCAAATGCGCGGCACAGACATCGGCATGGTCTTCCAAGAACCCATGACGGCGCTTAATCCTGTGCAAACCATCGGCGCACAGGTGGCGGAAACGGTGTTGATCCACGGGGCGGCCCGCAAGGTTGAGGCCCTCAAAATCGCCCGCGAAACCCTTAACCGCGTTGGCTTGCCAGAGGCCCAGTTCCCGCTTTCCCGCTACCCGCACGAGCTGTCCGGCGGCCAGCGCCAGCGCGTTGTCATCGCCATGGCCATTGCCCTGCGGCCCAAGCTCCTGATCGCCGACGAACCAACCACCGCGCTAGACGTTACCACCCAAGCCCAGATTATGGACCTGCTAAAACGCCTTGTGCAAGAGGATGGTATGGGGCTGTTTTTGATCAGCCACGACCTCGGGGTGGTGGCGGATGTGGCTGACCACATTGTGATTATGCGCAAGGGCAAAGTGGTGGAGCAGGGGGCCACGGCGCATATTTTCAAGCATATGCTGCACCCTTATACCAAGGCGCTGTTCAAAGCCTCTAGCCATAAGCCGGACCGTGCAGCCCAGCCGCAGAATACCCCCATTCTTGAGGTCAAAAACCTTATCCGAGATTACGCCCTCCCCCGAAAATCTCTCGTCGGCTCCGTTCCAACGTTTCGCGCGGTCAACAATGTCAGCTTTACGCTGAAGAAGGGTGAGAGCCTTGGGTTGGTGGGGGAGTCGGGGTGTGGGAAATCTACGCTGACTCGTGCCATTCTGGGGCTCGAGGCGATACAAGGGGGGAGCATCAGCATTAATGGCCAAGAGGTGCAGGCGGGGCATACGATTCCCCGTGCGCTGCGGCGCAATATGCAGGTGGTGTTTCAGGACCCTTACGGCAGCTTTAACCCGCGCCATAAGGTGGCGCGGCTGGTTTCAGAACCGTTTCACTTGCTCAGCACGCCGCCCAAAGGCCCCGCCCGCAAAGCCGCCATTTCTGAAGTCCTCACCGCCGTCGGCATGCACCCCGAGGACGCCGATAAATACATCCACGAATTCTCCGGCGGCCAGCGCCAGCGCATCGCCATCGCTCGCGCCCTGATTATCAAGCCTGAACTCATCATTCTGGATGAAGCCGTCTCCGCGCTGGATGTTTCCATCCGCGCGCAAATTCTGGACCTGCTGGCCGAACTCTCCGACAAGCTCGGCCTCTCCTACCTTTTCATCAGCCACGACCTTTCCGTCGTGCGCGCCATAACCGACCGTGTTATGGTGATGAAATCCGGTGAAATTGTGGAGGAGGGCGCAACTGAGGCCATTTTCCAAACCCCGCAACACGACTACACGCGCGCGCTCTTAGCCGCCGCGCCCAGCCTAGAGGACCTGATGCAATGAGTGATACATGGTTTGACGCCAGCAAATGCTTGATCGGCGGTAAGTGGGTTGCCCCCATCGGCGGCGAGACCCTGCGTTTAGAGAACCCCTCCACAGGAGAAGAACTTTCCCAAATAGCGCGTGGCCAACAGGCCGATGTGGATGCCGCAGTGAAAGCTGCCGAAGCAGCGCTTTCCGGCGACTGGGGCGCCATGACGGCGGTCGACCGTGGTCGTGTGCTGCACCGTATGTCTGCCGCCGTTCTCGACAAAGTGGACCACTTGGCCGCGCTTGAAGCGGCGGATGTCGGCAAGCCCCTGAAGCAGGCCCGTGCCGATGCGATTGCGCTGGCGCGGTATTTGGAATTCTACGGCGGCGCTTGTGACAAAATCCACGGCGAAACCATCCCCTACCTCGATGGCTACACCGTCTACACCCTGCGCGAACCCCATGGCGTCACCGGCCATATCGTGCCATGGAACTACCCCATGCAAATCATCGGCCGCTCAGTTGGTGCGGCGCTGGCTATGGGCAATGCCATCGTGCTCAAACCCGCTGAAGAGGCCTGCCTAACGGCGCTGGCTTTTGGCGCGATTGCGCTGGAAGCAGGGCTGCCTGCGGGGGCTTTGAACATTGTGCCGGGCCTCGGGGCCGAAGCAGGCGCGGCGCTAAGTAGCCACACCGGCATCCACCATATCAGCTTCACAGGCTCAGTCGCCACAGGCGAACTTATCCAAGCCGCCGCCGCCCGCAACGTCATCCCCGTCACGCTCGAGCTCGGCGGCAAATCCCCGCAAGTGGTGTTTGATGATGCCGACCTTGAGGCCGCGCTGCCGTTCTTGGTGAACGCGGGCATTCAGAACGCAGGCCAAACCTGCTCCGCCTCCTCCCGCATCCTCGTGCAGCGCGGGGTTTACGATAAACTAAGCGCCATGATGGCCGCCCGCTACAAAGAGCTTGTGGTTGGCCCCGCCGAAGCCGACCTAGACATCGGCCCGCTCATCTCGGCCCGCCAAAAAGACATCGTCGAGGGCTTTGTAGCTGCCGCCAAACCCGAAAACATCCTCGCGCAAGCCCAACTCGCCGACGGCCTCCCCGCAGGCGGCCACTACTTCGCCCCCACGCTTTATGGTGGGATAGACCCCAACGACCCCCTCGCCCAAGCCGAAATCTTCGGCCCCGTGCAAGCTATCATCCCCTTCGATGATGAAGCCGACGCCCTAACAATCGCCAACGGCACTGCCTATGGCCTCGTGGCGTCTGTATGGACAGCCAATGGCGCCCGCCAAATGCGCATGGCCAAAAAGCTGCGGGCAGGGCAGGTATTCATCAACAATTACGGCGCAGGCGGCGGCGTAGAACTCCCCTTCGGCGGGGTCGGGAAATCCGGCCACGGTCGCGAAAAAGGCTTCGAGGCCCTCTACGGCTTTTCCACCCTAAAAACCGTCGCCGCCCATCATGGATAAATGAAGCTCACCAATCTTGAGGCCCGTAGGCTGTGGCTCCACACCCACGGCCTGAGCGCCGCCCCCACAGGGCCGCTCAACGTGATGGCCACCATCAACGCCCTCGGCTTTGTCCAAATCGACACCATCCGCAACGTCACCCGCGCCCACCACCACATCCTCTGGTCTCGCAACCAGAACTACCGTGAAAAGCACCTCTGGCCGCTTTTGAAATCCCGCCAGCTTTTCGAGCATTTCACCCATGACGCCAGCCTGATCCCCATGCAAACCCTGCCCATGTGGCGGCGGCAATTCAGCCGGATGGAGAAGTATGTCGCCAAAGCCGAGTGGTTTGCCTCCTCCCTTGGCCAGCAAAATATCCGCGATATCAAGGCGCGGATCGAGGCGGAAGGCCCACTTTCCACCCACGCTTTTGACACCAAAATCGAGGGCAAACGCGAAATGTGGTCTCGCCCGCCGCACAAAAAAGCCCTCGACAAAATGTGGTATGCAGGCGAACTCGCCACCTCCCACCGCGAGAATTTCATCAAATTCTATGACCTTGCCGAGCGGGTTTTCCCCGCCGACCTCCACGAGGGCCACCGCCCCGACGCCGAACAAATCGACTGGCTCTGCTCCCAAGCGCTCAACCGCCTAGGCTTCGCCACCGCCAATGAGATCGCCAAATTTTGGGATGCCGTCAGCACCAAAGAGGCCCGCGCTTGGGCAGAGGGTAGGGCAGAGGTGGAGATTGAAGCCGCTGATGGCAGTGTCAGCCGCGCCCACAAAGCGCCCAACCTTGCCCCCGCCCCCAAGCCCAGCAGTCGCCTGCGCATCCTCAACCCGTTTGACCCCGCCATTCGGGACCGCACCCGCCTTGAGCGCCTGTTTGGCTTTGAATACCGCAACGAAATGTTTGTTCCCAAAGCCAAGCGGCGCTGGGGGTATTATGTGTATCCGCTGCTGGAAGGCACTCGGTTTGTCGGCCGGATAGAGCTAAAGGCCGATCGGAAAGCAGGTTGGCTGCGGGTCACTGGGTTTTGGCAAGAAGACGGCGTGAGTTGGAGCGGCCCACGGCAAGCAAAACTGGATGCGGAGCTGGTGCGATTGGCGCGCTTTGTAGGGATTTCTGATGTAAAATGGGCTGCCGATTAGGGTAGCCCTAACTCTGGTGGAGGCTCGACTTGCCGCCTTGAGAAAGTGTAGCGTAGTAAAACCAACCCATATATTGGAGCCAACATGAAAAGAGCCTTCACCAATATCCTGAGCGCAAATGTGGATAATACCGCGCGTTTTTACCAAGAGCTTCTGGGCATGTCCCGCCATTTTGAGTCTGACTGGTTTGTGATTTTAACCCACACAGGCTGCCCCGACTTGGAATTCGGGATCTTGTCGCGGGAGAATGCGATTGTGCCGGCTGACATTAGAATGCCGCCCGCAGGTGTGATGCTGACCTTTGTTGTTGAAGATGTGGAGGTAATATTTACCAAAGCAAAAGCCCTTGAGGCTACGATAATTGAGCCACCTACTAACACGCCTTATGGCCAGCGCAGAATATTGCTTCAAGACCCGGACGGCACGGTTGTTGACGTTAGCTCACTTATGGCTGAAAATTAAACCGATTGCTGGCCTAAGTTACGCGTTGTTGGGCCTATCCCCCATCAAATAGCGCGGCCCCGCCCCGTGCTTGGCGGCGCGGTCCTCCGGGTTATATAGCTTGCACTTCTCAAGGCTCAGGCAGCCGCACCCAATGCAGCCATCCAAATTATCCCGCAACTGCGTCAACGTCTCGATTTTCCCATCCAGCACCGCCCGAAACTCCGCACTAATCGCCGCCCAATCCGCCTTGGTCGGCGTGCGCCCCTCGGGCAGGGCGCTCAGCATCTCCGCAATCATCGGTAACGTAAACCCAAAATTCTGCGCGATCAAAATAAAGCTCACCCGCCGGATATCCGCCTTAAGGAACCGCCGCTGTCCGCCTGCATTGCGCTCAGGGAAAACCAGCCCCTTTTCCTCATAAAACCGCAGCGCCGAAACCGCCACACCCGTGCGCCGCGCCAGCGCCCCGATAGAAATCGTCTTTTGCATCAAAATAATCCTTGACCTCAAGTTAGCTTGAGGAATTACCTTAGCTAAATCACCCCGTCAAGAGCGGGCATTTTGAAAGGAAAACCCAATGGCAAGATTAGAACACGTAAACATAACCGTTAGCGACCCCCAGCGCTCCGCCGCCCTGATGGACACCCTTTTCGGCTGGAAAATTCGCTGGGAAGGCGAGGCAATCAACGGTGGCTACACCATCCATGTCGGCGATGAGGACGACTACCTCGCCTTCTACACCCCACCCAAAACCACCGATCCAACGCAAGTTAGCTACGATATTCTCGGCGGCCTCAACCACGTAGCGCTGGTGGTTGATGACCTTGACGCGATAGAGTCGCGGGTGCTTAATGCGGGCCTCAAAACTTCAAGCCATGGCGATTACGAGCCGGGCCGCCGGTTTTACTTCCACGACCATGACGATATCGAATACGAGATCGTCAGCTACGCTTAGCCGCCCATTCCCCCGCCATTGGCCATCATCCAATGGTGGGGCTGGTGGTGCATACCCGAGGCCAACATCCCGTAAAACCCGATCCCTTTAAGCTTGGCGAGGTCAGCCTCGGGCACTAATACCGTAAGCGTGGCCCCGTTTTCCAGTGCTTCGGCGCTATATTTCCAGCCGTCCACACCGTCCATTACGCCTGCATGGCCAAGCGCCATACGGGTGATGGATGGCACGACATCGGGCGCGCCGGTAATGGTAAAACGCACGCCGCCTTCAACATCTTCAGCCACCGCCTTTGAGTCGATGGTCACAACATCCATATCTCGAAGGTGCTCGCGCAGCGCATCTATATTCACGTTGTTCCAGTCTGTATTCGGGTCAGCTTCCAGCACAGCAATCACCTCGGCAATCGCCGCAAAAGCTGATTGCCCCGGCTCGCTAAGAGGAGAGCCGCCAACGCCTTGCGCCTGCGCGCCACCCATCATGCCATCCATTTCGCCTTCATGCATGCCGCCCATCTGGTCCATCATCATCTGGCCCATCATCTGCTGCATCATAAACTTGCCCATCATAGATTGCATTTTCTCCATCATGCCACCGCCACCAGCACCTTCCATCATACCACCCATGCCCATGCCTTGGGTGCCGCTCATGCCCGCCATACCGCTGTGGTTCATTCCGCCGGCATTGTCCATTTGTGCCAAGGCAGGCGTGGCAACAAGCGCCGTGCAGATCAATAGTGTTTTCAACATTTCAGAGTTCCTTTGCTAAGTTCTGAAACCATCCTTGCATATTGGCCACGCATGCAACATGATACCTATCATGCCTAAAGCTCTTTTTGACTACCTAAACAGCATCCCCCATCGGCGCGTCACCTTTTCAGCCAAAGAAATGGTTGTGGCAATGGATGACCCCGTCAGCGCGCTCTTCGTAGTTGATAGCGGCATGGTTAATCTGGTCCGGTTTCAGGAAGATGGTGGCATGGTGGTTTTGCAGCGTGCTGGCCCGGGCGCGATCATGGCCGAAGCCTCGGTTTTTGCCGATGGCTACCACTGCGCCGCCGTAGCGGTGCAAAAATCCAGCCTGCTTACCTATACAATACGGGCGGTGCGCTCGATACTCGCCGAAAACCCAGAGGCGGCCCTTGCCTATGCGCGGCATTTGGCGGGCGAGGTGCGTGAATCCCGCAAGCGCGCGGAAATTCTCGCGCTCAAAACCGTGGCCGAGCGGCTGTCGGCATGGCTTGTCTGGAACCACGGAAACCTCCCCCCCAAAGGTGCGCGCCACTATGTGGCCGAAGAGATTGGCGTGAGCCGAGAAGCGCTTTATCGCGAGCTGGCCAAGCGAAACTAACGCCCGAAGCGATCCGCGTTTTCCCTCAAAATCCCAACTTATTAACCTCTTGTTAAATTGACCTCACTAAACTGGTTTAGTGAAGTCAATTACTATTGGAGATAACGTAATGAAACCAACAGCTAAACAAAGAAACATGGCAGATTTCTTTGATGCGCTTGGCCACCCGCGCCGCCAGATGATTTTTCAAATCCTCAAGGAAACCGGTGCCAAAGGCCTCCCTTTTCACGCACTACTAAAACGATCGGGCCTCAAGGATTCCACTCTTAGCTTTCACCTCCGCAAGCTCGATCAAGGCCGTCTCCTTAAGCGCCAGACCAAGGGTCGCGAGACATGGCTTTCACTTAACCTTCACACCTTTTTCATGTTTATCGAGCCCGCAAGAGATCAGGTAAAGATACGGGCTTGAGCCAGCCCCCTTTTGCCCGCATATTGAGCGAGACCAAACTAAAGGAAACCTCATGCGACTGGCCCGAAAAACAGCAATCGTAACCGGCGGCGGCTCCGGCTTTGGCGAAGGCATCGTCAAGAAATTCTTCGACCAAGGCGCGATGGTGATTGTTGTCGATATCAACCACGATGCGGCAAAACGTGTTGCCGACCTTTACGACGGCATGGCTTTCCAAGCCGACGTCTCCAAAATGGAAGACTGGCAGGCCCTCGCCGCCCGCGTCCGCGATACCTTCGATGGCGTCGATATCCTCGTCAATAACGCGGGCATCACCCACCTGCCGCAGCCGATGGACGAAGTCTCGGAGGAAGAATTCGACCGCGTCATGGCCGTCAACGCCAAGTCGGTTTTCCTCTCCGCCAAAACTATTGTGCCGATGATGAAAGAAGTGGAAGAGGGTGTGATCCTCAACGTCGCCTCCACCGCTGGCGTCTCCCCGCGCCCCAATCTCAACTGGTATAATGCGTCGAAAGGCTGGATGATCACCGCCACCAAAACCATGGCCGTTGAGCTCGCCCCCTTTGGCATCCGCGTTAACGCGATCAATCCTGTAGCGGGCGAAACCCCGCTCTTACAAAGCTTCATGGGCGAGGACACCCCCGAGATCCGCGCCAAATTCATCTCCACCATCCCGCTTGGCCGTTTTTCCACCCCCGAAGATATGGCCAACGCTGCCTGTTTCCTCTGCTCGGACGAGGCCAGCATTATCACCGGCGTCGCCATGGAAGTCGACGGAGGCCGCTGCATATGAAAATAGGCGCGCGCAATCTCATCACCGATGTTGAGGGGCTCTACGTTGGCAATGCCGAGGACGCGACGCTCAAATCCGGCAGCACGGTTTTGCTCGGAGACAAGCCCTTCACGGCAGCGGTTTCCGTCATGGGCGGCGCCCCCGGCACGCGGGAAACAGACATGCTCGCGCCGGATAAACTGGTCTCGGAAATTGACGCCATCGTGCTTTCCGGCGGCTCCGCTTACGGCCTCGATGCCGCAAGCGGTGTCATGGACGGGCTGCGCGCCACGGGCAGGGGTTTTCGGGTCGCCGATGCCCTCATTCCGCTTGTCTCCTCCGCCATTCTGTTTGATCTCCTCAACGGGGGCAAAAAGGACTGGGCCGAAAACCCCTACCACGATCTTGGTCTCGAAGCCCTTGATAACGCATCAAAAACCTTCCCGCTCGGCTCTATCGGCGCAGGCATGGGCGCGCTCACCGGCACACTCAAAGGCGGGCTAGGCTCGGCCTCTATCGTGCTGGAGAGCGGCCACACGGTTGGCGCACTGGTCGCTGCCAATCCCTTTGGCGCGGTCGCCCAAGCCAATGGCCATTTCTGGGCTGCCCCGTGGGAAGTCGGCACCGAATACGGCGGCCTCGGCCCCGCCCCGATGGGGGACCCGCTCGCCAAGCCCGTCAGCTTCAAAATGCAAGGCTTTTCCGAAAAGGGCAACACCACCATCGCCATTGTCGCCACCGATGCTGTGCTCGACAAAGCCCAAGCCACCCGCATGGCCACCGTAGCGCAAGACGGCATGGCCCGCGCCATTCTCCCCAGCCATACCCCCGTGGACGGAGACCTCGTTTTCGCCGCAGCCACCGGCGCTGTGCCCCTCACCGATGCCGTGGTAGACCCGATGATGATCGGCCACGCCGCCGCGCTTTGCCTCTCCCGCGCGATCGCCCGCAGCGTTTATGAGGCCACCCCCGCCAAGGGCGACATCCTCCCCACGTGGCGCGAAAAGCATGGCTGAGTTCACCGGCCCCGCGCTCTCTGCCCTCACCGCCCTTGAGGTCCGCGCCTTGCTCAAGGCCCGTGAAATCTCCCCGCAAGACCTCCTCGATGCCGCTGAAACCCGCATCCAGCAAACCGAACCCGCCCAAAACGCCATGGTCACCCGCTGCTTTGCCCGCGCCCGCAAAAGCATCCGCCCAGATACCCTGCTCGGCGGCATTCCCATCGGCGTCAAAGACCTCACCGACGTCAAAAACGTCCGCACCACCTACGGCACCATCGGCTTCAAGGACCATATCCCCACAGCTTCCGACCCCCTCGTCACCGTCATGGAATCCCACGGTGCGCTCGTCATTGGCAAAACCAACACGCCCGAAATGGGGGCAGGGGCCAACACCTTCAACGAGGTCTTTGGCCCCACCGGCAACCCCCATAACAGCGCCCTAAACGCAGGCGGATCCTCCGGCGGCGCGGCGTCCGGCCTTGCCACGGGCCAAGTCTGGCTCTCCCACGGCTCTGATTACGGCGGCTCACTGCGAACGCCTGCTGCGTATTGTAACGTCGTCGGCCTGCGCCCCAGCCCCGGCCGCGCCGGTGGCAGCGCCACCGTGTTCGAAACCCTCGGCGTGCAAGGCCCCATGGCCCGCACCGTGTCCGACTGCGCCTTGTTCCTCGACGCCATGCAGGGGGTGACAAGCCCCATCAGCTTCCCCGCCCCCCCCACCAGCTTCCTTACCGAAGTCCAATCCGCCCCCGACACCATCCGCATCGGCTACATGCCTGACCTCTGCGGCCACGCCCCCGTAGAATCCGACGTTGCAACCCTCCTCGCCAGCGCCCTGCGCGAGGCCGAAAAATCCGGCTGCATGGTGGAGGAAGTCACCCTCAACACCACAAACATGGACCAAGCCTTCCGCGCCATCCGCGCGCTAGGATTCGCCACCACCGCGCGCTCTCTGCTGGAAAGCATCACCCGCCACTTCAAAGAAACCATCCAAGGCAACGCCGCCGATGCCGCCGCGCTCACCGCGCAAGACCTCGCCAAAGCCAACCTAACCCGCGCTCAGCTCTACCGCGACACCTCCGAGTTGCTCACTCATTTTGATGTCCTAGCTTGCCCCGTGGTCGGCCTTGGCCCGCTCAACCGCGAAATCGAATTCCCGCCAAAGGTCAACGGCACCAAATCCCGTGATTATCTCGACTGGCTCGGGTTTTCCAACCTCGCCACCCTCACCAGCCTGCCAGCGCTTTCGCTGCCCATAGGCCGCCTGCCCAACGGTATGCCCATGGGCATCCAGCTCATCGGCCCTAACCGAGGCGAGGGTACACTCCTGAAAGCTGCCCGTGCCCTAGAGCGCATCCTCGCCACCAACACAAGCCCCCTTGACCCTCGATAAGTCGGGCCGCGCCCAGCGGTTATGCAGCCAATACCATTGCTCAGGATGCGCCCGCACCTGCGCGCTCAAGCTGTTATTAATCGCCTGTAGCATCTCAAAAGGGTCCCCATGGGCAATCGCAGACTCTACGATAATTTCGACCTGCCCATCCGCCTTTAATGGTGCATAAACCGGCACTAAAAGCGCCCCTGTTTTCACCGCCAACTCCGCCATAATCGGCGAGCTCAGCGCGGGTTTACCAAGGAAATCAAGCTGCACCCCGTCATTCACACGCTGATCGAGCAAAATGGTAATAATCCCACCGCCGCGCAGGTGCTTCAGCATCTTCCGCGTGCCCTTCATGCCGGTTTGAAACAGCCCCGCGCCACCCACCGCCATCGCCTTGGCAAAGTGGCGCTCAAAAATAGGGTTACCCGCCTCGCGATAAATTGAAGCGCTCGGCATCCCCGCCCGCGCCAGCATCACCCGAATGGCCTCCCACTCACCAAAATGCCCCGACACAATAATCACCGGCTTGCCCGCCGCCTGTGCCGCCTCGATCTCGGCAAAAGCCTCCGGCGCAATCTCCACGCCACTCAGCTTGGCGTGGTAATCC
Organism: Alphaproteobacteria bacterium; assembly: GCA_024279075.1. Taxonomy (GTDB): domain Bacteria; phylum Pseudomonadota; class Alphaproteobacteria; order Rhodobacterales; family Rhodobacteraceae; genus UBA3077. The sequence goes on from JAJRRX010000323.1 coordinate 13,198, forward strand.
TCGGTGTAAAACAGCACCATAAACCCGCGCCCAATATGCCGCGTGATCCGCTTGATAAACCCTTTATCGCCCGCTTTTTCCGGCATCACCAGTGCCACATTACGCTCAATCCGCCGCTGCAGGCTCGGTACCCAGCGCACCGCCGCACCAATAACCGCCCCACCAATCGCCACACGCCACCTAAAGGGCAGGGGCCGCAGCGCCCATGGCAGCGCATAAATCAGCACCGCCTCACTGTAATGGCGAAATTTTGTCTTGCGTTCCATACCCCCCTGTCTAATTCTTTTGCCAAGCGGTGCAAACCGCAGAATGGGGGGTAAATGGTTTTTCTTGATATTTGGCGGTCTTTCCGTAGCTTGCCGCTTTGGGTGCAAATCTGGGTGGCTGGCATTTTGGTCCCTGTAAACAGCGCGGCTCTTTTGTTTATCTTCCAACCTGCCGGCTTATGGGTCGCAATCCTTGCCATTGGCGCTATGCTTCCCAACATTGCGATCATGTTGTATGAGCGTGGCCTCTCAAAAATGATGGCATGGCCGCACCTGCTGCCTTGGGGTATACTTGTGCTATGGCTGGTATTTGCGATGCCTGAAGGCAGTGCGGCCTATGGCGTTTATCTTTGGATTCTTTTGGTAGTCGACGCGCTCTCACTGGCGTTTGACTTCCCAGACGCGCTGAAATGGTTCAAAGGCGACCGCGCTGTCGCTGGAAGTTAGCCCAAATGCCAAAGCCCCGACGCTCTCCCGCCCATCAGGCTCCATATTGCTGCGCAAAATGTACCTTCCCGTTGGGCGTGGCCTCGCTTCGCTCGGCGCGGCGCATCAACTTTTTATTTGCTTGGGAATACTGCACCTGCGCCGCATAGAAACGGAGGTGATTTTGGCGATGTCCCTAAATTTGACCGTCACAAACACTGAGTTTGCAGCGCGGCGCGGGCACTTAGTTGCCAAAAGCACCTATGCTAACGCGCCGCTACCGAGCCGGAGGCGTGGCCACGTCCGGTGCGCTGCACCGGAAATGAAGTTTAGGATTGCTGTATTTTCTTACTTCTTGACAGGGTTAATCATCATAACCATCTGTCGGCCTTCCATCTTCGGAATGCTGTCGACCTTTCCGATTTCGGCCTCGGTCACATCTTTTGCCACCCGTTCAAGCAGTCTGCGCCCCAGGTTAAGGTGCGCCATTTCACGGCCCCTAAACCGCAGCGTCACCTTGCACTTGTCGCCATTTTCCAAAAACTTAAACACGTTACGCATTTTCACATCATAATCGTTTGTATCGGTGTTCGGGCGGAACTTAACTTCCTTCACCTCAACGATTTTTTGCTTTTTGCGAGCTTCATTGTCTTTTTTCTGCTGTTCATATTTGAACTTGCCAAAATCCATGATTTTGCACACAGGCGGCTTGGCGTTGGGGGAAATTTCCACCAGATCAAGGCCAACTTCATTGGCCAGTTCAATTCCACGTTCAGGCGTTACCACCCCTACGTTTTCACCTTCAGCGCCAATCAGGCGAATTTCATCTGCGCGAATGCGCCCGTTGGCGCGGGGGCCAGTATCGCGCTGCGGCGGCGCGTTGTGAGGTCTGCGAGCTATGGGTCAAGTCCTTAAATTGTGATCATTCCGGCCATATCGGCCTGTTTAACGTATTGGCGGGAATCACCCTTCGGGTCAAGGCCCAAGGCGCATATGCCGCCCTTATTGCAGGAAAAAGCGCACCCTAGCGGCCCGGCCAAGAGAATCCACCACCGAAACAGAAACAAAACCGCCGCTTTTGACCTGATACAGCATTTCGCGCTCATACTGTGCTGGCAACACCGCCTCGCCGTTTATTATCCAGCTAAAGGGTGGCGCGCCGCCCTTTAATTTAAGCACAAGCTCAGCCTGCGCGCGCGCGTCAGATAGCCCAAGGTCCACCTGCGCGCCATCTGGCGGAAAGGCGATCTCGGGCTGATTTGGGTCGATGAAATTGGCATCGCCGCGCGCCTGAAAATGCTGCAGGGGCTGCGGGAGGCTTTTACGCGTGCCCGTCAGCACATAGGGCGGCGGTGCGGGCAGGGGTATGGGGCGTTCGCCAAGGCGCGAAAATGCTTCAAAAAGCAGCGGCGCCGCGTCCTTAATCCCCTGCAACCCGGGCACCGAGGCCCCATCGGGCCGGCCCATCCACACGCCCATCACGAAACGTCCGTCAAAGCCAATGGCAAAAGCATCACGATAGCCATAAGAGGTGCCGGTTTTATAAGCCACCTGCCCAATAGCCCCTGTTTCTGGTGGCGGGGTCGCCGCGAGAATATCTGCGACCTGCCACGCCGCGCCGGGCAAAAGCAGCGGGTTGCCCCCCGCCTCGCCGCCCAGCCCCGAAAGCTGCACGGGCACGCCGCCGCGCGCAATGCCCGCATAAAGCTGCACCAAATCCTGCAAGGAAAGCCCAATACCCCCCAGTGCAATCGCTAGCCCCGGCGCGCTGCCGCTGGGCAGCTTTGGTGCTAGCCCCGCGCGGCGTAGGCGGGCCAGAAATTGCGCTGGCCCAATGGCATCCATCATTGCCACGGCGGGGATATTCAATGAAAGCTGCAAGGCCGTGCGAATACTCACCGTGCCTCTGAATTGCCGGTCAAAATTCTGCGGCTCATAGCCCCGAAAGCGCATTGGCCGATCATCAATCAGGGTCTCTGGCGTCGCCAAGCCGTTCTCAAACCCAATGCCGTAAATTAGGGGTTTTAGCGTAGACCCGGGCGAGCGCACCGCCTGTGTCATATCAACAAACCCGTCCGCCCGCGCGTCAAACAGGTCCGCCGCGCCGATGGTTGCCAGAATATCGCCGCTTTGATGTTCCGCTAGCACCAGCGCCGCCGAAAGCCCGTTTTCGCGTGTTTGCATCGCACCCCGAAGCAGCGCTTCCAACGCTTGTTGTAAACCACGGTCCAGCGTGGTTTCAAAAAGCCGCTGTTCGGGGGCGTTTGCGCGCAAAGCATCGGTAAAATGCGGGGCCAGTATCGGAAAGGCAATCCGTTCGCTTGGCACAGCTGCTCGCTTGCCCGCCAGTGCTTCATCTGCGGGCAGCATGCCTGCTAAAACAGCCCTATCCAGCACACGGTCCCGCGCTATTTGCGCAGCTGCGGCATAGCGGTCTGGGCGGCGAGAGGAGGGCGCTTGGGGTAGGGCGATCAGCAGTGCCGCCTCTGCGGGGGTCAGCCGCCGTGGCTCCTTGCCAAAATAGGTTAGCGTTGCCGCTCGCACGCCTTCAATATTGCCCCCCATCGGGGCCAGCTGCAAATAAAGCCCCAAAACCTCTGCTTTGGAAAGCTGCCGCTCCAGCGCCAAGGCCACCCGTATTTGCCGCAGTTTTTCCTGCCATCGCCCCGTTTCGCCGCGCTCCAAAAGCCGCGCTACCTGCATGGTCAGCGTGGAGCCACCAGATACAATCCGGCCATTAAACACAAATTGCCTAAGCCCGCGCAACAGCGCCAAAGGGTCGACGCCGATATGGCTGTAAAACCGCTTATCCTCAAAGGCGATCAGCATTTCAATGTAATGCGGGTCAACCTCATTCAGCGCTACAGGTAGCCGCCAGCGCCCGCTCTCTACGGTATAGGCCCGCAGCAAATCACCATTTCGGTCCAGCACCGTCACCGCTGTTTCCAGCTCCAGCGAGGGTAGCTCAGTGCGCGACACCCAGTCATCCAGCACAATCAGCGCTGCCAGCGCCAGCAGGGCCAGCGCTGTGAAATATCGAGCCAGCCGCCTCACTGAGCTGGTAGAATCGTAACCGTGTTGACGCTTGTCGTCGCCCGCAGGCTTGGCCGATACATATCCTCCACCAGCGCCGCTGGCTGCCTAAATACACCCGGCGAAACCGCTCGCACGATATAGGCCATCTGGATCGCATCTTTGCTGGCCCACGTGACCGCGTTCAAGAAGCGGTCTTCGCGGAACTCGCTGACGCCAGAACTATCCAACTGCAACCAATCAAGCCTACTGATATCCCCAGAGCGCAACAGGTTGGGGTTATCAATCTCAAAGCCCGCCGCCAGAGGGTCCGAAATAATCAACCGCCCGCGCCGCTCCTGCTCCGGTGTTACCCGTAGAATCGCCACATAGCGCTGGTTTTGCATAAACTCAGCCACAGGCTCGCCCTCCATCGTGTAAAGCCAACGCTCAATCCGATAGCCGTTTTGCATCGCCGGTTCGTCATAAGCAGGCGCGCCAATCGTTGTCAGCCGCCCCGCTGCCTTTTCACCGTTATTTTGCACCACCAGCGGCCCCGCCGCCAGTGTTTCAGCATCAAAATACACCATTGCAGGCCCCTCGATCAGCACCCCGTCAACACTAAAGCCACCGCTGCTTTCGATCAGCGCCCTCGCTGCCATAAGCTGCCATAACCGCTCTTGACTTGAATACCAACGCTTGGGCACTTCTAGCCGCCGCGCCAGCCCTTCACGGTCCACTGCGGTGCTGCCAGCCTCCACTGCCAGCGCCAAAAGGGCCGCCATATCGCGGCGCTGTGAGCCGTAATCTGCACGGAAGGCGCGGTTA
>JAJRRX010000324.1 GCA_024279075.1 Alphaproteobacteria bacterium
CCATGAGCGGTCGGCGGGGTATTCCACGCTTTCGGCGATCAGCCCGTAAACCGAATCCGGCTCATCCGCATTGCCCGCCATCAGGGTTTCGACAAAAATTGACGAGCTGCCCGCCGCGCTGCCTTTGGTGATGTAGGGATTCATCGAATCAAAGGTGCCAAAGGCCCAAGTGGAATATTCACCACCTTTAGGCGCATCGGGGTTTACGTAATCGAAGTATGGGTAATCGGCGGGGTATTTCAGCTCGCCAAATTGCGAAAGCCCGTGGGTGGTGGTGGTATCTTGCGCGTGGGTCAAGCCAGCAGCGAGTGAAAGTGCGGCGGCGAGGAATAGCACACCAAACACCTTCCAGAGCGGCACCTCGGTGCGGGTAATGGTGCGGGCTTTACTTTGTGAACGACTGATCATGATTCAAACTCCAAATTGCTTGGAAATATCGTAGCGCCAAAACTGAGCAGTGCAAGACGCGATTATGTGAACAGTGGCTTAAACAGCAAAAAGCCGCGCTCTTTTAAAAAGAACGCGGCTTTTGGTGCTTGGGTTTACCCTATTGCAGGGTTGAAAGGAACGCGATGAGGTTGGCGCGGTCTTTTTCTTTTGGCAAGCCAGCAAAGCTCATTGCGGTGCCAGGCGCGTAATCAGAGGGCTTGGTCAGGAACTCGTTGAGCGCCTCAGGTGTCCATGTGCCAGGAATATTGGCAATCGCATCGGTATAGCCAAATTCTTCGGCCCCGTGTGCCCGCCCGACAACACCAAACAGCGAAGGACCAACTTTGGCAACGCCTGCATCAACCGAGTGGCAGGCTTTACATTTGTTAAACACACGGCCACCAGCGCCGGCATCGGCAGCGGCCAACACCTCAGAAAATGGCACGGCTTCCACTTCTTCCACAGGGCCTTCATCAGCCACGGCAATGGTGTAACCTTGCTCTTCGTGCTCGGCCCCGGGGAAGTAATATGCCTCTGCGCCCATTTTCAGTAGTAAGAGAACAAGCAGTGCGCCAGACAGACCGCCAACAACTTTTGTGATTTCCATTGTGTTCATCGGATGAAATACCTTACTTTTGCTTGGGTCGTGCCCATCGTGATTTGCTCCCCGCGCTTTTAGCCGTATCTTTAGGGTGAAATCAAGGTGTAGAAAGCGCGACTAAACGACCAATTTGGGTGAAAAACGTTATGAATCAAATAATTTCCTTCCAAGGTGAGCTTGGCGCCTATTCCCATCAGGCCTGCGTGGAGGTGTTCCCGCGTGATACGCCGCTGCCTTGCCACAGTTTTGAAGGCGCGATTGCGGCGGTAAAAGAGGGGCGGGCCGACCTTGCGATGCTACCGGTCGAAAACTCCACTTATGGCCGTGTGGCGGATATTCATGCGCTTTTGCCCGAATCAGGGCTGCACATAATTGGTGAGCATTTTGTGCGGGTGCATGTGAACCTGTTTGGGGTGAAGGGCGCTAAGCTGGCAGATATCAAATCGGCAATGAGCCACACGGTGCTGCTCGGGCAAAGCCGGGGCTTTTTGGGCAAGCACGGCATTAAGCCTGAAACGGGGGCCGATACCGCTGGTTCGGCCAAGCATGTGGCAGAGGCGGGGGATGCCAGCATGGGTGCGCTGGCCTCTGAGCTGGCGGGTGAGCTTTATGGGCTTGAGCTGCTGGCGCGGCATATTGAGGATAATGCCCATAACACCACGCGGTTTTTGGTCACGGCGCCAAAGCCGCGCGCTGTGGAGCAGGGCAACAAAATGATGACCACGCTGATTTTTGAAGTGCGCAATATTCCTTCGGCGCTCTACAAAGCCATGGGTGGTTTTGCGACCAACGGTGTGAATATGGTGAAGTTGGAGAGCTATATGCTGAATGGCAGTTTTAATGCCACGCAGTTTTATGCTGACATTGAGGGCCACCCTGAGGATGGAGCGGTGCAGCGTGCGCTGGAGGAATTGGCTTACTTTACCAACTCTATGCGGGTTTTGGGAACCTATCCGGAGTCAGATTTTCGGGAAACTTTGGGTTAGATATCTTATCGAGCCGAACACTTTTGCTTTAAGCCAAGGCTCCCGCCGGTCAGGCCTCGTTTTGCTGCGCAAAAAGAGACCTCCCCTTGGGCGTGGCCTCGCCTTCGGCTCGGTGGCGGCGCGTTAAACATTGCTCTGCTTGGCAAGGTTGCGCCCGCGCCGCGTGTCGACTTTTGTGCTTGTGGGAGGTTTTATTGAGTAGTTAGGAAAGAAAGAATTCCCAAATTGCTTAAATGTCGGGAGGGGGCCGTGCCTCATACCAGCTTCACCACAGGGGCAGCCGTAACAGCGCGGCGCGCGCGCATCCTTTGCCGCAAACAGAGGGGTTGACGCGCCGCCACCGAGCACAGCGAGGCTAGGTTCGCTGCGTTAGCAGCGAAAGCTTTGGAGCGCATCTTATTTCGTCACGCCTGTGCCTGATAAGCCGCTTCCATTCGCTCCGCCATCTTGTCAAAATCGGCCTGCATGGATTTCACGATACGTGCGCGGGCCAGTTGGATGGTTTGTAGGATAAGCTTGCCTGTGATCGACTGTGCTTTAGCGTTCAGGTTGAAACTAAAGGTGGTTGTCTCTTCCCCAGCCTCGTTAAATTCAAACCGTGCTTCCACGTCATATTTCTCGGATTTATTGCCCAATACCAATGTTCCCGGGTCTTCAAGCTCTAAAAGCTCCAGTGAAAACCGTCGGGGGCGGCCTTGGAATTCGGCGGCCGTGCGCCAGCGCGCTCCAAGCTCGGGAGCGCGGATTTTGTTGCGCGGCTCAAAGGGGGCAAGATTGCCGAAGCCCTCGGTTTCAAAGCGCTCAAAATCGGTGGCGCGGTCAAAGGCGAAGGCCTGTGGGACGTTGATTATGCTTTGGTAAGACAGTTCCATTTCAAACCCTTAGATCGTTTTAATCGTTTATATAACGTCTGCCAGCCATCTATCCAGCAAATTCCGCGCAATTGCGCCTTTGCGGGCGGGTTGGAAGCTTGGGTCCGTGCCATCAAGCGTTTCCATCACCCGCTCTCGGCTGGCCCAGAGTGCGGCTTCCAGCTCTACCGGATCGAGGTTAATGTCGTCTGAAAGCGCTTCGGCATGGCAGCCGATCATCAGGGAGCTGGGGAAGGGCCAAGGTTGGTCATCTAGTACTTTGACCTTGCCGACCTTTACGCCGGTTTCCTCCAGCACTTCGCGGCGTACGGCTTCAGCGATGGTTTCGCCGGGTTCCATAAAACCCGCGAGCAGGGAAAACATGCCCTCGGGCCAGCCATGCGAGCGGCCGAGCAGGGTTTGGTTTCCACGGGTTACGAGCATAATGACCACGGGTTCGATATGCGGAAAGCCCATGCGTTTGCAGGTGGGGCATTTACGGTGCCAGCCGGTGTGGGTGAGGTGGGTTTTTGTACCGCAATATCCGCAATAGCGGTGGGAATTGTGCCAGTTCAGCAGGGATTTTGCGGTGGCGGCATCGCCTAGGCTGGTATCAGGCAGGCTAAAAAACAGGCTGCGGAAATCTCGGAAGGTGCCGGTGAGGGCGGGGTGGGTGGCTTCGGTTTTCTCAAACTGGCCCTCATCGCTGCCCGCCTCTTCCCAGTCTGGAATGTCGACGGCATAGAGGGGTTGGTCGTTGAGCAGGCCAAGGAATAGCGGGTCCCCACGGCTGGTTTTTTGGGCTTCCGTGCGGGTGAGCCACGCGATTTCTGGGGCGTCTGTGACCAGCACATGCCCGCGCCACAGGGCCATGTAGCGCGCTTCAGGAGACGCCTGCATTTTGGCTTGGGCTTCGGTGTCATTGCGCAGGTGGGCGGCGCGATCAACGGCGCCGTTGCCAAAAAGGATGGGGCTAAGCATTGGGGAGTGATACCTGAAACGGGGTTGGAAAGTGGTATCCTTCGAGGTTGTTGCCTGTGCCTATATAATCGACAATCAGGAAGGGCTGGGGGGCGGTGAGCGGGGTTAGCACACCGTGCCAGATGCCTCGATGGTAGTTCACCCCTTGCGCACCATTGGTGATAAAGGCCTTGGGCGCCGTCTCCGGCCCATCGGATACCACGACGAGAAATGGCGCATCATTCAACGGCATAAACATCTGGCTGCCCAGCGGGTGGCGCTCGATCATCGTTAGGCTGAGGGGAAGGGCATAGGGCGTAGCTTGCGCAAGGCTGATACCCGCTTTGCCATCGGTAAAATCGGTATTCGCTAGGTCATGAAAGCGGCCACATTTATCCGCGTTGATGAAAAAACTCGGATCGCCGGAAGCCTCGATAACATCGCCGTAAGGGGCAAACGCCTCGGTGGTGAGCAGCTCTGCGACGATCATTTAACCAACGGCCCAAGCTTGGGGTGGCGGTTTACGTCCTTATACAGCAGGTAACGGAATGGCTCCGGCCCAGCGGCATAGCAGCCCTGCGGGCAAAAGGCGCGCAGCCACATAAAATCTCCGGCCTCAACTTCAACCCAATCATCGTTCAGCCTATACACAGCCTTGCCTTGCAGCACATAAAGCCCGTGTTCCATCACATGGGTTTCGGCAAACGGGATGATGCCGCCGGGCTGGAAGGTGACGATATTGACGTGCATATCGTGGCGCATGTCAGACGGGTCTGCAAAGCGGGTGGTGGCCCATGCGCCGTTGGTGTCGGGCATTTCAATTGCTGGGGCGGCGGCGTCCGAGGTCACAAAGGCCTCGGCGGTTAGCGGCTGGGCGATAATCATTTGACCAAAGGCCCGAGCTTGGGG
>JAJRRX010000325.1 GCA_024279075.1 Alphaproteobacteria bacterium
CTAAGCCTTCGGCCTGCATCAAGGGGCCACCAACGCCATAAAACTCAATATTATCATTTGCTTCTGCCTGCAAGCCACGCATCAAAGCAGCCCCGAGCCGATCTCCCGAGGCCTCGCCAGCCACAAGGTAAAACCTTAGCGAACCCAAAGAAATAACCCGAGCGCATCAGCGCGGGCCACCGTTTCTGCGCGCCCTAAAATAAGCGTTTCACCTGCATAAACAACCACCCCGGCTAAGTCAGCTTGGGCCGCCGCACTCAAAGTATCAGGCCCAATCGCAGGCATATCGAGGCGCATATCCTGCCCCGGTTTGGCCCGCTTTAACAACACGCCTTTTGCCCCCTTTTTATCGGGCAAACGCGCTGGATTTTGGGCAGTGAAACGTAGCATTGCATCCGTGCCTTGAATGGATTCCAACCCCAAACACAGCCCCTGCGCCACCACAGCCCCCTGCCCAACATCAACCGCACCAAGGGCCGATACAATCGCGACCGCTCGATCGGCATCCTCAATATCTTCTTCGCTCGGCTGGGCTTTGGTTGGCATGCCTGTCGCGGCTAAAAGCGTAGGTATTGCCTCATGCACACCAATCACACCAAAGCCTTCGGCCTCAAAAAAGGCGGCAATGATTCCGAGCATTGAGTTATCGCCACCCTTCATCGCGCTCAAAACCACAGGCGCCAAGCGCAGGCCCGTTGCGTCAAACCGCAGAGGGTTGAGCCGGGGTCGCCCCATAGCCCCGCCCATCGTTACCGTTGCCACCCCGGCTTTCTTGAGGCTCTTAAACAGCTTCCCCGGCTTTTCAAATGCGGCGGGTAAAACAGGGTGGCCCTCAAGCCAATCCAACTCAACACCTTCAAACTGCACGATAATATAGTCCTGCCCGCGCGCGGCACAATTTTCTGCAACCAAGCGCGGCAGGGCGCCGCTGCCTGCAATGATCCCGAGTTTTTTCACTATTTTTCCTTTGGGGTGCAAAAAGAACGCTCGGAATCGCTTAAAACAAACGCCAACATATCCCGTACCAACGAACTTTCGGTGCCTTCCAATATGGCTTCAGCCCGCGCCCGCAAAGTACCTTCTCCCGAAAAAAGAGACTTATAGGCCGCGCGCAGAGCCGAGATTTCGGCCCGCGCCACCCCGCGCCGTTTTAGCCCAATCAAGTTTAGCCCCGCCAGCTTTGGCCGCTCTCCCATTACTGAACCATGGGGGATAACATCAGCAACCACCATAGAAAGCGCGCCAATAATGGCGCCTTCTCCAATGCGGACATACTGATGAATGCCTGCAAGACCGCCGATAATGGCACCGTCCCCCACGCTTACATGGCCTGCAAGCGACGCGTGGTTCGCAACCACAACACTGTTTCCCACGCGGCAATCATGGCCGACATGGGTGCCAAGCATAAACAGGCAATCATCGCCAATTTCCGTCAGCCCGCCACCGCCCTCGGTGCCAGGGTTTATCGACACACTTTCACGGATCATATTGCGCGCGCCAATGATCAACCGCGTGTTTTCCCCTGCAAATTTAAGGTCTTGCGGTTGAGAGCCGACAGAAGCGAAGGGCCAGATTTCGGTTTCTGCACCTACATTAGTATCGCCCGTAATCGCGACATGGGAATGCAATCGCACCTGTGCGCCCAACCGCACCAGCGGGCCGATATGGCAAAAGGGGCCGATCTGGCAATCAGGGCCAATATTGGCCCCTTGCTCAATTATCGCGCTCGGGTGAATACTCATTCGTCTTTGGGGATCACGATCATGGCGGTGAATACTGATTCAGCCACAAGTTTGCCGTCAACAATCCCTCTGCCGCCGAATTTCCAGACATTGCCACGTTTGCGGATCAAATCTACATGCAGCTCTAGTTGGTCGCCAGGTTCTACCAGTTTGCGAAACTTGGTGCTGTCGAGTGACATAAAATAGACCAGCGGGTTTTTTCCGGCAAGATCAAGAGATTCAACAACAAGCGCGGACGCAGTTTGCGCCATGGCTTCGATAATAAGCACTCCGGGGAAAACCGGTTTATCCGGAAAATGCCCTTGGAAAATATCTTCGTTTACCGTCACATTTTTAATGCCAACAGCACTTTGCCCGAGTACCACATCGCGCATTTTGTCGATATAGAGAAATGGGTAGCGGTGCGGCAGCAATTCTTTCACCCGATGAATATCAAATGAAAGCGTTTCGGCTTGGGGTTCAGTCATTTTGCAATCCTAACTGGGTTATCATATCTGGGTTTTCGCTATAGGCCTTATCCAGAAATTCAATGGTTTCCCTTGTAATATCAAGATTACGATCAAACAAGAGAGCAGATCGCCGATCTATGATAATTGTGGCGTTATACCGCTGCATAACCTGTGCCAACACCGGTGCAATGACCCCAAAAAAGGCTCGTCGGCGGGCTTCGGTATTGGCAATCAGGTTGGCGTAGTTCACGTCATATTCTGTCCGCGCGGCCACAACCTTTTCATCAAAAGCATCTGCCAAAGGCTGGAAGTCTTCCTGAGACATCGTATCTCGTAACGCTGTTAATCGCTTCTCTTCCTCGCCAAAACGAAGCCCCATTTGGTGGTCTTCTTCATTAAGCGCTTCCCGCTCCGTTTGCTCAAGTTGCAAGATTTCTTTACCAAGAACCGAATTAGAAAAAAGATCTTCGCGACTTACGATCAACACATTTGCTGACTGAAAAACCGGAAATTCCTGCCCGCTGGCTGCGGTGGATATCAGTGCCAAAACAATGGCAAATACCCGCCCTATGCCACGCCGAGCCCTCAAAATGACGTTTTGACCGATACACTAAAGGTCTGTGCATCGTCACCAGCAACTTGCAGGAAGGGATTGGCCCAGTTAAAGACTAGAGGCCCAATCGGGGTTTCCCAATAAAGCGCAAAACCGGCAGAGGCCCTGATTTGGGCAGAGGTATCTATCGCCCCGCTGGCTCCAACAGGCGCGCCATCCATGCCCCAGACAGAGCCGGCATCCAAAAACAACCCGCCACGAATACCAATTTCTTGCGGCAAACCCAGCGGGAAACTCGCATCCAGCCGCGCGACTGCATAATAGTTGCCACCAAGGGAGTCATTCACCAATGCACCATCATTATCGCGCGGGCCAAGGCCACCGACATCAAAGCCACGAAATGAGCCGCCACCAAGGAAAAAGCGATTGGTAATGCGCGATCCACTGCCGCCGAGGGCGTAGAGCGCCCCGCCTTCGAGATCGGCCGAAAACACAAGCGCATCATCAAAAAGGTTAAAATATCCTTTAGCCCGAGCCGTGCTTTTAGCATAATTTGCATTGCCCCCAAGCCCTGCATATTCAGCATCCAACCGGAGGATAAACCCAGATGTTGGGTTAATTGTAGAATTTCTGCGATCGTGGGTCAGATTAAAGCGCAAAGCAGAGCGCACCTCTGTGCCGACTTCCGAAAGAATAATGGGCGAAGCATTTGCCCCCGGGTCGCGGATTTCCTCCGAGATTATATCATAGGTAAAGGAAACGCGGGTGTTTTCGCTGATTGGAAAAGCCAAAGACGGGCTAAAACCAAAATCAGTGGTTTGGAAGGAAGACTCTGAGCGGTCGGTATTTCTGTAATATACATCAAATCCAGCCGCGAGATCGCGCCCAAGGAAGTAGGGTTCGGTAAAGCCAAAGCTCGCGACTTTATTGGTTTCGCCATAGCTCAAATTCAGGTCAAACCGCTGCCCTTTACCAAGGAAATTGGATTCTGTTACACTAAAAGTGCCAGCCAGTCCGGAATTGGTAGAAAAATTTGCCCCGAAATTAAACGATCCGGTCGGCTTATCTTGCACGGTAACTTCCAAAATCACACTTTCAGGCGTGGAGCCTTGGCGCGTATTCACTTGTAATTGAGAGAAAAACCGCAGCGCACGCAACGTGTTTTCAGCTTGCCGCACTTTACGCGGGTTAAAAGCGTCACCCTCGGCCATATCAAAGCTGCGCCGGATCACACGGTCCAGCGTTTGGCTGTTGCCACGAATATCAATACGTTCCACATATACACGATTGCCATTAACCAGCTCAAAGTTGATATCAACGGTGCCATCAGCCTCGTTTTTGGTTATGCGCGGGATAGCGCGCAAAAACGGCAGGCCCAGGCGGGTCGCTTCTTCCTCAATGGCCTCAATTACATTTTCAACTTTGGAGCCGTTATATTCTCGCCCTGCACGCAACCGCACAAAACGATTAAAATCAGCGGCGTTTACCCCGGCGAGATTGGTCGATACTCCGGCATTGCCAAAATTATAAGACGCCCCTTCCCGAATGCTGTAAGTCAGGAAAAATCCATCACGGTCGAGCGCAAATTCTGAAAGACTTGCGGTAACTTCAACATCTGGGTAGCCACGATCGCGGTAAAAATCGCGAATAGCTTGCTGGTCAGCGGCGGCGCGCTCTGGGCTGTAATTGTCTGTATTATAAAGAAAATTGAGCAAGCCGGATTCGCTGCTACCCACCGTGCGGCGCAAGCGGCGGTCGGTAAAAGCTTGGTTGCCTGTAAAGTTTATACTCTGAATCTGCTCCGGACGGCCCTCACTAATTTGGAAAACCAAATTCGAGCGACCATCGGCCAACGGAATTACCAGCGGCGTAACAGAGGCGCTATAACGGCTTTGCTGGCGATAAGCTTCAGCAATGCGGCGAGCGTCAGCCTCAATGGTTTGGCGGTCAAGCGGGCGGCGCGCGGCAGAGGTTACGATGGCGGCCAAATCACTATCGCTCAGTTTTTTATTGCCCTCAAAATTCACGATGGAAATCGTCGGGTTTTCAACCACAGCAATGACGATTCGACCAGCAGCAGAGCGGATATCGACATCGGCAAAAAGGCCGGTGGCCACAAGGCGGCGCACGGCGGCATTAATATCGGCAGGGGTAAGCGATTGGCTTAAATCCAGCCCTGAAAGCGAGGCCACGGTTTGGTCTGGGATATTTTGATTGCCGGAAACAAGAATGCTAGAGAATCGGCCAGAAATCTGGGCGGCCGCAGAATCGGGCAGAACAGCGGCAACCGTTAGTGCGCTCATTCCTAAAAATAGTGAAGTAATAAAAGAGCTTACACGGTTTTTTTGAATTATAATTCTGCGCATTTTCCGCTTCCCTAGCCTGTTCTTAACCGCATATTTTCGGTTAAAGTATCACATAAAGGTTAAAGTCGCATAATGTCGTTATAGGATGCAAGCAACATCATAGAAAGGAGCAAAACCATGCCGATGACGATCACCACTTGCATGAATTTAGCGTTCGGTGGCCGCCCCATTAGCGCCTCATAAACATAAGTTAACAGGTGGCCCCCATCGAGCACCGGAATAGGCAGCAGGTTAAGAAAGCCAATACCCGTGGAGATCATGGCAATAAGCGCAATAAAGTCAAACCAGCTGACCTCGATCACAATGCCGGACATACGCGCAATGCCGATCGGGCCTTGCAGGTTTTTCACTGAAAGATTGCCCAAAACCATATGCTTGATACTGCTATAAGAGCCGTAGATCACATCCCATACCCGCCCCGCACCAAATTGCAGCGCATAAAGCGGCGTTGGGGTTTTGTTGCGCGCGGGCGCAAAATAGTAGCCAAGGTTAACCCCGATCAAAAGATCCTGCCTAAAGCCGCCCTGCCCGTCTGGATAGTCCATTAATACAGGGGTCATTGACAGCGTAATTTGGCTGCCATCACGCCAAATGTCGAGCGTAACAGACTGGTTTTCGGAGGCCGTCACAATGGATTTCAACTCATCAAAACTGCGGATATCCTGCCCGTCAACGGCCAAAATCACATCGCCAATTTTTATGCCCGCATTAAAAGCCGGGGTAAAAGGCATAACATTGCTAATATAGGGCGTTGCGGGAAAAGGCGCGGTTATGGTTAGCGCGGCACCATCGCGTAGCACACCTAGATTCATCGGTCCTAAATTCTGCCCACTGCTGATCTGGGCCAGCGCGCTATAAAGCTCTTCATAGCTGCCAATTTCTGTGCCGTTAACCGAGGTCACGATATCCCCGCTTTGCATCCCGTTTTCGTAGGGTAAGGGGGTTATTTCGCCGATAATCGGGCGGTCCGGCGGCAGGCCCATCCACATGGAAAGTCCGGCAAATATGAGGAGTGACAAGATGAAGTTAAACACCGGCCCTGCCAGCACAGTTAGAAAACGCCGCCAGATCGCGGCGGTAGGAAAGGCGCGGCGGCGGTCATACTCGTTCATTTCGGGCACGGTTTCTGAGGCGCCGGTACTGGCCGCATCTTTATCGCCGAGAAACTTAACGTATCCGCCAAGCGGAATGGCGGCGAGCTGCCAAACGGTGCCTCGCTTATCAACGCGCGACCAGATTTTCGGGCCAAACCCTAGCGAAAACACCTCGGCATGGATGCCCACCCAGCGACCAACAATATAGTGGCCAAACTCGTGGATGGCGACAACGATGCCGATCAACAACACAAATGCCAATAGCGTAACCATCGGACTTCCGATCAGCGGAATATTTGCAAGCCAGTCCATAATATGTCCTTAAATCCGGGCGTTTACCAGTGCGCGGGCTTCTGCATCCGCCGCAAAAATCTGCGCCAGCGTTTGTTGTGCTTGGTCACGGATAGGTTCTAACTGGGCATCATACATTGTTTTTTCAACCAAGTCAGCCATATCAAGAAACCCGATCTTTTTGGCGATAAACGCATCGAGCGCCGCTTCTTTGGCGGCGTTAAAAATTGCTCCCGCATGGCCCCCCATGCTCAGCGCCTCGCGGGCCAGCCGCAGGGCGGGAAACTTTTCCTCATCGGGGCTGGCAAAGCTGATGCTGCCAAGGGTGGCAAAATCCAGCGGGGCAATCGGGTTTGGCGCGCGCTCGGGCCAATGCAGGGCATAGCCGATGGCGCCGCGCATATCGGGGCTGCCCATATGGGCAATTATGGTATGGTCGATGTATTCCACCATCGAATGCACGATGGCTTGTGGGTGAACAACCACCTCGATCTGCTCGGGCGCACAGGCGAAAATATATTTTGCCTCAATCACTTCCAAAGCTTTGTTAAACATAGAAGCCGAGTCAATGCTGATCCGCTGGCCCATGTTCCACTTTGGGTGCTTTACGGCTTGCTCGGGGGTGACCCCCCGCATTTGCTCGGTGGTAAAATCCTTAAACGGCCCGCCCGAGGCAGTCAGGATCAAGCGCCGTAGGCCCTTGGCATCCTCCCCGTTCATCGCCTGAAACAGCGCCGAATGCTCACTATCGACCGGCAGCATAGTGGTGCCATGCGCCGCGCAGGAAGCCAGCAATAAATCCCCGGCGCAAACCATGCTTTCTTTGTTGGCCAGCGCCAGAATGCCGCCATGCTGCGCCAGCGCCATTGAGGCCCTAAGCCCCGCCGCGCCGACAATCGCCGACATGCCCCAATCCACCTTCCGGGTGGCCGCCTCGGCAATGGCGTCCGCCCCAGCGGCCGCCTCAATACCGCTGCCCGCCAGCGCATCGCGTAGGTCAGAAAGCCGCTCGGGCAAAGCTGTAATCGCGATTTCTGCGTTAAATTCCCGTGCTTGTTCGGCCAGCAGCGCAATATTGCCTGCTCCGCTCAGCGCCACCACGCTGTATGCGCCTTTATCCCGCCGGATCAGGTCCAGCGTATTGGTGCCAATAGAGCCGGTGGCCCCGAAAATGCTAATGCTTCGCATGTTTAGAGCGCCCCGATCAGGTGCAATAGCATGTAAAGCGAAGTGGCCGCCAACAGCCCGTCAAACCTATCAAGCAAGCCGCCATGGCCGGGTATCAGAGTGCTCGAATCCTTCATGCCAGCCTTTCTTTTTAGCCAGCTCTCAAACAAATCCCCCGCTTGTGCCGCCATTGCCAGGAGCACCGAGAAGAACAAAGTGGCCATTAGGCTAGGGCTTGCGGCCACCTGAGGGGCGACATCTGCTGCCCAGTATTCATACCCTGCGCCATACAGCCAAAAACCCAACCCAGCCACCATAGCCAAGGCCCAGCCGCCAGCAGTGCCAGACCATGTTTTCTTGGGCGAAATCGCTGGCCAAAACTTTGGCCCGCCAAGTATGCGACCAAAGAAATAGCCGCCAATATCCGAGGCCATCACCACCAGCACCAGCCACATAATAGCGTCAAACCCCTGATTTTCGCGGATAACCAGCAACGCCGCCAAAGGTGTCGCAAGGTAAACCATCCCCGTTGCCATCCATATCGGGCGCTTATGCTTGATTTGCCACAGAATAAACGCCGCCAGCCCGACAATCGGAAAGGCCCAGAAAAAGCCAAATAGGTTGGCCGCCACCACAGCGCCAGAGGTGCCCGCCACCATCACCCAGAGGCCAATATCCGCGTTGGACGCATCCGGCAATATAAGCCGCCGAAACTCCCATGCCATTAGCCCACCGACAACCACCAAAAGCGCCGCTACATAATCGCCGCCCTTGGCAAAGGTTATGCCTGCAATCGCCAGCATAACCACAGCTGATGCCACGCGCACCCAGAGGTCACTAAATTTAGCGGCGGGTTTTTCAGGGGTTTCGGGGTCCGGCGAATCTGGTTCAGGTGTATTGGGCATCTAAACCTGCATAATCTCGGCTTGTTTCACCTCAAGCGCCGCATCAATCTTTTTGATCGCCGCATCGGTGATATCCTGAATCTCGTCTTGCCAAACTTTTTGGTCGTCTTCCGACATCCCGTCGGTTTTGGCTTTCTTGATCTGGTCCATGCCATCACGGCGCACATTGCGCACCGAAATCTTGGCATTCTCGGCATATTGGCCCAAGAGCTTGGCCATTTCCTTGCGGCGTTCCTCGTTGAGCTCCGGAATAGGCAGGCGCAGGATGGTGCCGTCCATCACCGGATTAAGGCCAAGGCCCGAAGTGCGAATGGCTTTGTCCACGGCTTCCACCATGGTTTTATCCCACACATTCACGGTTACCATTCGCGGCTCCGGCACGTTTATGGTAGCCACTTGGTTGATCGGAGTGCGGGAGCCGTAGGCCTCCACACTCACCGCGTCGAGCATAGAGGCCGAGGCCCGCCCCGTGCGCAGCGTGGTAAAATCCCGCCGCATAGCTGCAAGCGATTTTTCCATATGGTCGCTCAAGGCATCAATATCAATGTCTATATCGTCTGACATACTAATCTCCTTTTAACTCGGTATTACGGTGGTAAAGTTGCCTTGGCCAGATAAAATTCCCAACAGGCCTTCCGGTGCGTTCAGGTCAAACAGCACAATCGGCATCCGGTTATCGCGAGCGAGCGCAATGGCAGAGGCGTCCATCACCTTGAGGTTTTTTTGCAAAACCTCGTCATACGTGACCTCTGAATAGCGTTTTGCATCGGGGTTTGTCTTCGGGTCGCTATCATAAATGCCGTCGACCTGCGTGCCTTTATACATGGCTTCGCATTGCATTTCAGAGGCCCTGAGCGTGGCGGCTGTATCTGTGGTGAAATAGGGGTTGCCGGTGCCTGCTGCAAAGATGCACACGCGGCCTTTTTCAAGGTGGCGCACGGCGCGGCGGCGAATGTATGGCTCGCAGACCTGATCCATCGGAATGGCCGAAATCACGCGGGTAAACACCCCGAGGGCCTCAAGCGCGCCCTGCATGCCAAGGGCGTTCATAATGGTGCCGAGCATGCCCATATAGTCTGCCGTCGTGCGCTCCATGCCCTGCGCGCTGCCCGCCATGCCGCGAAAAATATTGCCACCGCCGATCACAAGGCAGATTTCAACGCCAGTATCATGCACCTTTTTGATTTCGCCCGCGATGCGCTCTACGGTGGGGGGGTGCAGGCCAAACTGGGTGTCGCCCATCAGGGCCTCGCCCGAAATTTTGATGAGCACACGCTTATAAAGCGGTTTGGCGGTTATATCCCCATCCGGCATAGCATCGATTCTCCTGTTGTGGCTGTTGGCGCAAAATGGCCTAAAATCCGCGCTGGGGCAATGGGAAATAACATGCCGCACGCGAGGTTCCGCCACAAATAAATACGGAAATCGCGAATTAGGGCTTTGTTCACACGGTATACATATGTTTTCATCAATTGCGCTTAAGGCACCTCTGCTTCTGATTCCCCAAAAACAGGCCCAACCATGATCCGCTATACCACCTTCGCTATTGCCATTCTGTTAACCATACTCAGCCTGCTTATGCTGCTTGTCTCCCCGTGGTTCTGGATCGCGGTGGTAATATTCGGCTTTTTCACCTTGGTCGGCATAAAAGATGTAACCCAGCGCCGGCATGCCATTTTGCGGAATTACCCGATTTTGGGGAATTTACGCTGGATCCTTGAATATATTCGCCCTGAAATCCGGCAATACCTGATGGAAAGCGACCGCGATAAAGAACCATTTTCGCGCGACGATCGCTCGATTGTTTACCAGCGCTCCAAGGGCGCAGAAGATAAGCGGCCTTTTGGCACTAAAATGGACGTATACGCCGCTGGCTATAGCTGGATCACCCACTCGGTGCTGGCGCGGCATGATTTGCCGTGGGACTGCCGCGTAAAAATCGGCAACGCGGCCTGCAAACAGCCCTATAGCGCCTCGATATTCAATATTTCAGCCATGAGTTTTGGCGCCCTTTCAGCAAACGCGATTTCAGCGCTTAATAAAGGGGCTAAAATCGGCGGGTTTGCCCATGATACCGGTGAAGGCGGGATTTCGCGCTATCACCGCGAGGGCGGCGGAGACCTGATCTATGAAATAGGCTCCGGGTATTATGGCTGTCGCAATGAAGACGGCACCTTCAGCGCGGAGAAGTTTGCCCAGCAAGCCAAGAACCCACAAGTCAAAATGATTGAGGTCAAGCTTAGCCAAGGGGCCAAGCCCGGCCACGGGGGCGTGTTGCCGGCCAGCAAAATCTCGCCAGAAATAGCCGAGGCGCGCGGCGTGCCGATGGACAAAGATTGCAACTCTCCGCCCACCCATTCGAAATTTGGCACCCCGCTTGAATTTGTGGCTTTCCTGCAAGAATTGCGTGACCTTTCAGGCGGTAAGCCCGTGGGCTTTAAGCTTTGCGTTGGCCATAGGCGGGAGTTTATGTGCATGGTAAAGGCCATGATCGAAACCGGCATTGTGCCTGATTTCATCGTGGTTGATGGCAAAGAAGGCGGCACGGGTGCTACCCCCTTAGAGTTCGCCAACCATATCGGCATGCCATTGGTGGACGGTCTTACATTTGTGGTGAATACGCTCGTTGGCGCAGGGCTACGCGACCAAATTAAAATTGGTGCCGCTGGCAAACTGGTCACAGCTTACGACATCGCGCGGGCCTATGCGCTCGGGGCAGATTGGGTGAACTCCGCGCGTGGGTTTATGTTTGCGATTGGCTGTGTGCAAGCACAGGCCTGCCACACCAATCATTGCCCCGTGGGCATTACGACACAAGACAAGCTCCGCCAACGGGCGCTGGATGTGGATAGTAAATCCGTGCGGGTGGCCTGTTTTCATAAAAATACCCTCAAAGCTGTTGCCGAAATGATCGGGGCAGCGGGGTTAAGCGGGCCGGACGAAATTCAACCCAAGCACTTGATGATTCGCCAGAAAAACGGCGAGACGATCTCTGGTGCGCGCATTTACCTCAAAATGAAGCCCGGGGCGCTGATTGATGACGAGGTCGAAATTTTCTCGGAATCCTACCGCGTGCCGTGGAATAACGCCCGCACGGATAGCTTCCGTCCGTTTGAAGGCATGGAAAGTCTTGATTACAACTGATTTATCGGCTTGATCCACCGAGCGAAGCGAGGCTAGGGCCAGCGGCAAAAGCCGTTCAGCTTGCTGAAAAGGTGCCTTTCCTTCTGCGGGGGTACCCCCGCAGAAGGAAAGGCAAGCTTGGAGGGTTGGCGCAAACGCAGGAGTCCGCGCATCGGTCCAACCGTGCCCTCCCGCCTGCCGAACGATTTTGCTGCGCAAAACGCCGACAGTTGGGCTTTGCCTCGGCTTCGCCATCGGCAGGGGCCGTCCGCCCCCTCTGCGCAAGCGCATTCACCCCCAGAAAAAAGCCCGCGCATTTCTGCGCGGGCTTTTCTTAATCCAAAAGGTTAGACTTAGCCGCCCATGGTTTTGGCAACTTCGGCTGCGAAATCCTCGACCTTTTTCTCGATGCCTTCGCCAACGGCGAGGCGCACAAAGCCGGTGACTTCTGCGCCCGCTTCCTTGGCAGCCTGTGCAACCGTCACATCAGGATTGATCACGAATTTCTGGTTCACCAGCGTGACTTCCTCATAGAACTTGCGCATCCGGCCTTTTATCATGTTTTCAATGATGTTCTCTGGCTTGCCAGATTCGCGGGCTTGCTCGGTCAGCACGTTTTTCTCGCGCTCAACCATGGCTTGGTCAAGGTCAGCTTCGTTCAGCGAGGCAGGGTTTGTTGCCGCAACGTGCATACAAATCTGCTTGGCTATCTCTTCGTTGCCACCCTTCAGCGCCACAATCACGCCGATCAAGCCAAGGTCTGGTGCGGCAGCGTTATGCACATAAGTAGCAATCACGTCGCCTTCCAGCTTGGCCATGCGGCGCACCGTCATGTTCTCGCCGATGGTGGCGATCTTTTCGCCCACAACGGTAGCAACAGTCTTACCGCCCATGTCAGCTTCTTGCAGGGCCTCAACATCTGCCACGCCGAGCGCGGCTTTGGTAACGCCAGCAACCAGCGCTTGGAATTCAGCGTTTTTAGCCACAAAGTCGGTCTCGGAATTTACTTCCACGGCCACGGCCACATTGCCTTCTACAGCCACGCCCACAAGGCCTTCAGCCGCGGTGCGGTCCGACTTTTTGGCGGCTTTCGCGAGGCCCTTGGTGCGCAGCCAATCTACGGCGGCTTCCATGTCACCATCAGTTGCTGTCAGCGCTTTTTTGGCATCCATCATGCCAACACCCGAGCTGTCACGCAGCTCTTTTACTTGCTTTGCTGTGATCGCCATCTTGGCTCTCCTATCAAAATTCAGAATACGCGCGCGGCCCCTGCCCCGCGCGTTTTTACTTTAAGCCTCGGCAGGCACGTCTTCGCCAACGGTCTCTTCCATTTCGCCGATATCAACACCAGCGGCGCCAAGTTGGGCGGCCATGCCGTCCAGTGCCGAACGGGCGATCAGGTCGCAATAAAGCGCGATCGAGCGGGCGGCGTCGTCGTTGCCCGGAATTGGATAGTCAATGCCGCGTGGGTCAGAGTTGGTGTCGAGCACCGCAATCACCGGAATGCCCAGCTTGCGCGCTTCAGCAATGGCGAGGCTTTCTTTGTTGGTATCAATCACAAAGATCAGGTCGGGGGTGCCGCCCATTTCGCGGATACCACCAAGGGAGGCTTGTAGTTTTGTCTGGTGGCGGGTCATGCCCAAGAGCTCTTTCTTGGTCAGGCCTGCGCCGCCATCTTCCAGTGCGCTATCCAGCTTTTTCAGCGTTGTGATAGAGTTGGAAATGGTTTTCCAGTTGGTGAGCATGCCGCCGAGCCAACGGTGGTTTACGTAATACTGGGCCGAACGCTCAGCCGCATCAGCAATGGCCTTGGAGGCCTGACGCTTGGTGCCAACAAACAAGATAGAG
>JAJRRX010000017.1 GCA_024279075.1 Alphaproteobacteria bacterium
TCGGCAATTTCTGAAGGAAACGACCATGACAAAGAATGTAAATTCTGAAAATGCTATCACTCGCCGCGCCGCTTTTCGCCGGATCGGGTTTGGTGTAGCCGCCGCATATGCTGCGCCTGCGCTCACATCCTTTTCGATTGTTGAAGCCAGCAGCGGGCCTAGTTCGTCCAGTAGTAGTTCTTCGAGTTCTTCGTCCAGTTCAAGTTCAAGTTCAAGTTCAAGCTCCTCATCCAGCTCGGGCGGCCCTTCCAGCAGCTCCGGCGGCAGCTCGAGTGGCGGCTCTACAGGTGGCGGCACAACAACGCCACCTACTGGTGGTGGCACGACGCCGCCTACTGGTGGCGGCACACCTCCTCCTACAGGTGGCGGCACAACACCGCCAGCCGGTGGCGGCACACCTCCTCCTACAGGTGGCGGCACACCTCCGCCTACAGGTGGCGGTGGCGCCCTTCCTCCAGGAGGCTGAGCTAAGTCTTCTTGGCTAAATTGAGCAGCTTAGCGCGGTGGCAAGTATTTGCCGCCGCGCTTTGCGTTTAGGCCGTTGCCGCTGCCAAGGCTTGGTCAAGGTCGCGGATCAGGTCATTCTCATCTTCTATCCCGATGGATAGCCGCACCACGCTTGGCCCTGCCCCAGCGGCCTCTTGCTGCTCTAATGTGAGCTGCCGATGCGTGGTAGATGCCGAGTGGATGATCAGGCTGCGGGTATCGCCAAGGTTGGCGACATGGGAGAAAATCTCCACGCTATCCACCAGCTTTACGCAGGCCTCATAGCCGCCCTTGACCGCAAAAGTAAACAGCGCCCCCGCGCCTTTTGGGTAGATCGCGGCCTTGCGCGCTGCATAAGGCGAGCTGGCCAGCCCGGCATAGGTCACGTAATCCACCCGCGCGTCGGCCTCCAGCCAAGCCGCCACCTTTTCGGCGTTCTCCACATGGCGTTGCATGCGCAGGGAAAGGGTTTCGATACCCATCAAGGTATAATGCGCCGCTTGCGGGTTCAGGGTCATGCCCAAATCTCGCAAACCAATGGCAATGCCGTGGAAGGTGAAGGCGAGATTGCCGAAGGTCTCGTGGAACTTAAGGCCATGATAGGCTGGCTCGGGCTGACTGAGTGACGGGAATTTATCCGACGCCGACCAGTCAAAATTGCCACTATCAACCACCACGCCGCCGGTAACCGTGCCGTTGCCTGTCAGGTATTTTGTCAGTGAGTGCACAACCAGCGTCGCGCCCATTTCGATGGGTTTACACAGGTAGGGGCTGGCGAGGGTATTGTCTACGATCAGCGGAATGCCAAGGCCATCGGCCACGGCCGCTACAGCAGGAATATCCGTTAGGTAGCCGCCGGGGTTGGAAATGCTCTCACAAAAAATCGCCTTGGTGTTCTCGTCCGCCGCCGCTTTTACCGCGTCGATATCATCAAAATCGACAAAGGTCGCCGACCAGCCAAAGCGCTTGATAGTTTGGCTAAATTGCGTAATAGAGCCACCATAAAGCCGCGTGCTCACCACCACATTATCGCCCGGTGTCATCAGCGGAAACAGTGCCATGATCTGCGCCGCGTGGCCGCTTGAGCAGCACACCGCCCCGACGCCGCCTTCCAATGTTGCTACGCGTTCTTGCAGCACGGCAATGGTTGGGTTGGTCAGGCGTGAATAGATATAGCCGACCTCTTGCAGGTTAAATAGCGCCGCCGCGTGGTCTGCATCGCGAAACACGTATGCGGTGGTTTGGTAAATCGGGGTTTGCCGTGCGCCGGTGGCTGGGTCTGGCCGTGCGCCGGCATGAATTTGTAGGGTATCAAAGCCAAAAGTCATAATAAATCCTATACATTAATCGCAGTTTTCTGCGTCATAATCGGGAGTGCCTTCATTAAAAGCACAATACTGGTAAGAGCTTGGGTAAACAACTATTCCTTGTGTGATATAGCCATCGGCAATACAAGCCGAGTCCGGCAGCGCCGCCAAAAGCTCTTCTTTTGTTGGCTCCATCGCCAAAATGCCGATCCACATATCTGGGGCAAAAGGGCCATCCTCGTTTGAAATAAGGTTGCTGTGCCAAGCAAAAACATTGGCCTCACATTCAGCGCTCCACGCCGCCGAAAGCTCGCCCACACGGCTCCGAAACGGCTTTCGCATAAAGTCCACTTCGGTTTGGGCCGGAATGGTGGAGGGGATAGCCCCGACAATAAACATATAGCCCCCCACAGCTTCGCCCGCGTGAGCTGTGCCTGTGAGCATCAGGATTGGTAAAACATATTTAAACATAGTGACCTCCTAAAGTTTTGATGAAATAATTCCTGTGTTAAACCCACCCATGCGCAGCTCGCCAAACAGGCGCTGATGCTCAATCTTCGGGCAACGGTTCATAACCACCTTTAGCCCATTGGCCTCGGCCAA
>JAJRRX010000326.1 GCA_024279075.1 Alphaproteobacteria bacterium
ACCCTTTCTAGCGTTTGTAATTTTGTGCCACAAAGGGCAGTTTGATGATGGTGGCAGGGCGCGCTTTGCCCCGAATGATAAGATGAACGGCAGTGCCTTCAGCGGCATGCGCCGCGCTGACATAGCCCATGGAAACCGGCCCGCCATACGTTGGCCCAAAACCGCCAGAGGTCACGCTGCCGATGATGTTGCCATCCTCGTCAGCCACCTCAACCCCACGGCGGGCAGGGGCGCGGCCCTCGGGCTTGATGCCCACAAGCTTGCGGCTCGGCCCCTCGGCCAGCTCGCGCTGGATGCGCGCGGCCCCGGGAAAGCCACCTTCCTCGCGGCGCTTTTTCTGCATGGCCCATGTCAGGTTGGCCTCCACGGGAGAGGTGTCATTGTCAATATCGTTGCCGTATAAGCAGAGGCCTGCCTCAAGGCGCAGGCTGTCGCGCGCGCCGAGGCCAGCCATTTCAAGGTCTGGGTGGGAGAGCAAAAGCCTGCAAATCTCAACCACTTTATCTTCCGGTATTGAAATCTCGTAACCATCCTCGCCTGTGTAGCCGAGCCGCGAGATGCGAACACTCACGCCAGCAATTTCAGCCAAAGCGGTTTGCATAAAGGTCAGCTCCGCTGCGATGGGCGCATGGGCGGCGACAATGGCTTCGGCGGCAGGGCCTTGCACCGCGACTAGCGCGCGGGCCAGCTCTGTGACCTCGATATCAAGGGTGCGCATATGGTTGATATCTTGATCCCGCATCGAGGCGTTGACCACCACAAAATGATGGTCGCCCGCATTGGCCACAATCAGGTCATCCATAATCCCGCCGTGCGCGTTGGTGAAAAACGTGTAGCGCGCCTTGCCCTCGGGCAGGGGCTGAAAGCTGGAGGGGCACAGCGTTTCCAGCTTTTGCGCCACGTTTTCGCCGCGCAATTCCACCTGCCCCATGTGGGATACATCAAACAGCGCCGCCTTTTCACGGCATTGCTTATGCTCGGCGGCCACGCCAGCGCTATAGTTCACAGGCATTAGCCAGCCAGCAAAATCAACCATCTTGCCGCCCATTTCGACATGCAAATCATAAAGCGGGGTTTTGCGGGGTTCACTCATAAGGCCACCTTTATGTGAATCGGTATACGTTGGTCTACCATGTTTCCTATCGGAAACATACGCCCGCTTTATCCGCATTTCCAGTAGAATCTAACCATTGATCGAAAAGAATTTCTGCCCCATGATGCTCGGGTCTAAAAAGACCAATTTTAATAACCGCGCTTTGGGCGCGAAGGGAGAAGAGTATGAAAAAACGCACCTTTTTGAAAGCCGGCCTGATGGCAGCGCTGATGGCCAGTGGTATGCCCACCGTCGCGCAAGAAGTCACCCTGCGAATGCACCAGTTTTTGCCCCCCCAAGCCACGGTGCCAGCGCAAATTCTGATCCCGTGGGCCGAAGCCGTGGCCGAGGCCTCGAATGGCCGTATCAAGGTCGAGGTTTATTCCGCCATGGCGCTCGGCGGCACCCCGCCGCAGCTGATGGACCAAGTTGCTGACGGCGTGGTTGATATTGCATGGACCTTGCCGGGCTACACCCCGGGCCGCTTTCCGCGCGTTGAGGTGTTTGAGCTGCCCTTTATGATGACCAATGCCGAGGATACCTCCCGCGCCTATTGGGACATGTACGAAAGCGATATGGCCGACGCGGATTTTGCGAATTTCCACATGCTCGGCGCTTGGGTGCACGGGCCGGGGGTTATCCACATAAATGGCGACCCGATCGAGAGCATTGACGATATGGACGGGCTGAAGCTACGTGGCCCAACCCGCGTGATCAACGACCTGCTGGGCGAACTTGGCGCTACGCCGATTGGCATGCCTGTGCCAGCCCTGCCAGAAAACCTCGCCAAAGGGGTGATTGATGGCACGGTTATTCCGTGGGAAGTGACCAAGGCGCTGAAAATCGCCGAGCTGACCAACGCGCATACCGAGTTTGTTGGCGAGCGCACGCTTTATACTGCGGCTTTTGTGTTGATTATGAACAAAGATTCATATGATGCCATGCCAGCAGATTTGCAGGAGATTCTGGACGGCCTCTCGGGCGCAGATTTCTCGGCCAATGCGGGTAAAATCATGCAAGCCGCAGATGCTGCTGGCCGCGCCATTGCCGCTGATCGTGGCAACACGATTGTTACCATTGA
>JAJRRX010000327.1 GCA_024279075.1 Alphaproteobacteria bacterium
CTTTATTTTGTGCCGCTTTTAGTGTTGGACAATATTTTGATGCGCCCGTTTGACTACCCGCGCGGCGCTGAGTTTATAAAAAATACAGGCTTTTTCATTCTGCCCGTGCGCGTTGTGCTATTTACTGTGCTTTGTTTTGGGCTATCGGTTGCCGGCAGCCAACTTGGTATTGGCTTAAGGGTTTGGGACTGGGAAACGCCTTCGCGGTATACAATTTTGGCAATGGGTTTAGGCGGCGCGGTGCTGGCGATCGGCTTGCGGCGCTTCACCCGCCAGCGCGATGATATCTTTCTTAGCCGTTCCGGTGTTTTTGGCGTGTTTGAGGCCATTGACCGATACCTCTCTTCGCGCTCGGACTATCAGAGATCGACATCACGTTCGACACCGCTGACCAAGCCATCCACGATGGTTATGGTGCGCCCTTGGGTGCTGAACCCGACAAAAAACAAGGATATATCAGAAACACTGCGGCAATATATCGGGTTTATTCGGTCAGACGACCACCGCCTGAGGCTCGCTTATGTTTTGATCTTGGCATCAAATGGCGGTAATTCTTATGCCCAAATCGCGCTTCAGTTGCTTATCCAGCAAAAGGGTTTTGTGGCCGACTATCGGGATGACGAGGTTATGGTTCGGGCAAAATCCGCTTTACCTGCCCTCAATTAGGGGCAGGTTTGGCTTTTGCTCAGTTAAACAACAAAGCATAGAGCATGGTATCCCCTGAAAGCATGCGCTCGAATTGCCGGAAATTGCGGGAGGAAAGCGTGGGGCCGCGCTCAAGGTATGGCAGCAGGCCCGCGCCCTGAAACCAGTCAACGAGATCGACCACAGGTGGATTCTCAAACATTTTCTGCACGTTAACCCCGCCCGCAGGGGATATCCGCCAGTAAGACACCAGTAACTCGCCGTTGAGCATTTGCTCGGCATCGCCAAGGATGGCCTGCCATGCTTCGGCGGCCCCGTCCGGCAGGGTAAAGCCCAGCGCGGCGGTTTGGCGGGCGTTGGGAATCCATTCAAGTCCATTGTCGGTTTCTGCATTCACAGCGGCCCAAAATAACTTGTTTTGTGCGATCATCGCTAGAAAATGCGCATGGGCTGCGCGGGTGTGTTCGGCAATGGGCTGCTGGTTGAGCGCGCCGTAAACCATAGCAAACTGGTCGACCCAGCCACCAAAGCCACCCGCGCCACCGCCAATCAGAGCTTCGATCAAATTGGGGGTTGAGGTGTTGCCGCGCAGGTTCATCATGGCCTGATTGCTGCTCAGCACTTTGGCAATGGCGTCGGTTGGGTCAAAGGCGATGACAAGCTCGGAAAGTCCCGAAAGCAGGTGGGTGTAGGCATTGAGCCATGCCACATCAGCGGTATCAAAATGCACCGTGAGCGCCTTGCTGGCTTGGGCCTGCATCTCGGCGGCTTGGCGGCGGCTCATCATGGTGTTGACGCTAAATTCCATTAGGCCTTCGCCTTCATCCCGCGCGCCGTTCATGTTAATGTCAAACCACAGGGTCATCAGGTCGATTTTTACGGAAACATCGCCGTTTACCGCGTCCAGCGCGGCTTGGCTGATGGCCATATCATCGCGCAGATTCTCAAACAGTACCGTGATTAGCGCGGGCGAAAACGGCTGGGCGTCTGGGTTGGGCGGCACCGGAAGGCGCAAGACCGGCATGTCAAAATCCTTGATTGCCATGTTGTGCTGCCAGCGGAATTGCAGAGAATGCTCGATGCCGCGCAGGAAGCCCACCGCGCCGAGTGTGAATTGCTGGTCAGCGGTCCGCTCGGAAATGGCTTCGAGGCGGGTTTGCGCCTGAGACAGGGTCTCGGCTGGGCCTTGCGGGCCGTTTTGGGCCTGTGAGGCGGTGGCCGCCAGCAAAAGCGGAATTATAAACCGGAATTTCATTTTAATACCTCCAAGTATTGAACTATGTTCATGAACTATGTTCTAATTTGTGAAATACAAGGTCACTACTATAAAAAAAGGCCATACCCTTGCGGATATGGCCTCACTTAAACATTTTGCGCTAAGCTTACGCCAGCGAACCATCAATGGCGATGCAGGCGTCTACAAGGCCCTTCACCGCAGCGGCAGATTTATCAAACATCGCTTGCTCTTCGGCGTTGAGCTTGATTTCCACAACCTTTTCAATGCCGCCCGCCCCGATGATGGTAGGCACGCCGACATAGGTGTCTTTCAACCCGTAAGCATCCGCCACGTGGGCCGCGCAAGGCAGCAGGCGCTTTTGGTCGCCGAGATAGGCTTCAGCCATTTGAATGGCAGAGGCCGCAGGCGCGTAAAAAGCCGAGCCGGTTTTGAGCAGGCCAACGATTTCAGCTCCGCCATCACGGGTGCGTTGGATAATCGCGTCGAGCTTTTCTTGTGTAGTCCAGCCCATCTCGATGAGGTCTGGTAGCGGAATGCCGGCAACGGTGGAATAGCGCGCCAGTGGCACCATAGTGTCGCCGTGGCCGCCAAGCACAAAGGCCGTTACGTCCTTAACCGACACTTCAAACTCGTCGGCAAGGAAGTGGCGGAAGCGGGCGCTGTCCAGAATGCCCGCCATGCCGCAGACCTTGTTTTTAGGCAGGCCGGAGAACTCGCGCAAAGCCCAAACCATGGCGTCGAGCGGGTTGGTGATACAAATGACAAAGGCGTCTGGCGCGTGAGCAGCAATGCCCTCACCGACCGATTTCATAACCTTGAGGTTTATGCCCAGCAGGTCATCGCGGCTCATGCCGGGCTTGCGGGCTACGCCAGCGGTTACGATGCACACGTCAGCACCAGCAATGGCAGCATAATCATTGGCACCGCTCATGGCGGCGTCATAGCGGTCCACTGGTGCGCTCTCGGCTATGTCCAAAGCTTTGCCTTGTGGAATGCCCTCGGCGATATCGAAAAGAACCACATCTCCCAGCTCTTTCATGGCTGCCAAATGTGCCAAAGTGCCGCCAATTTGTCCGGCCCCGATCAGGGCTATTTTTGCGCGTGCCATTCTCATACTCTCCTGGAGTTTCATTGATTTCGCCCCTGCATTATCGCTAATTTTGATTCTCTGCAAGCACGGGATGGTTGACAAAAACACTTGTTTTTGCCCAAAGCTCCGTTAGAGTGCTGCACTGCACCATACTCAAAGAGGCTCACCATGTCCCACCCTTACCGCTCTGTGCTTTATCTCCCCGGCTCTCGCGAGCGCGTGTTAGAAAAGGCGAAAGGCTTGGCCGCTGATGCGCTGATTTTTGATCTGGAAGACGCGGTAGCACCGGAGGATAAGCTGGCCGCGCGTGATTTGGTTTGCGAAATGGTGCAGCGCGGCTACGGTGCGCGCAAAAGGCTGATACGGGTAAACGGGCTGGATACCGAATGGGGCGAGGCGGACCTTGAGGCGGCGATTGCGGCCGCGCCAGACGGTATTTTGATCCCGAAAGTAAACGGGCCGGATGAGCTGAAGGCCATTGCCACCCGCCTGAAGGGAAAAACGCGGCTATGGGCGATGATGGAAACCCCGCTCGGCATTCTGAATGCCCGCGAAATTGCCGCTAGCACGCCCAAGCTTGAGGGCTTTGTGATGGGCACCAATGACCTCGTGAAGGAGCTTTTTGCCAGCCACACGCCGAGCCGCGCGCCCGTGATGACGGCGCTTTCGCTCTGCCTGTTGGCGGCGCGGGCGCATGGGTTGGTCTGTGTGGATGGGGTCTATAACGCCTTCAAGGACGAGGACGGATTGCGCGCCGAATGCCAGCAGGGCCTTGAAATGGGCTTTGATGGTAAAACCCTGATTCACCCCGCGCAGATTGAGGCCACCAATGAGGTATTTGCGCCCAATGAGGCTGAACTAGCCCTTGCCAAGCGCTATATCGAGGCCTTTGAGGGGGCTTCCGGTGTGGCGGTCGTTGACGGGAAAATCGTGGAAAACCTGCATGTGGAAAATGCCGTGCGTTTGTTGGCCAAGGCCGATATGATCGCCAAAATGAAAACATAGGGGAAGATCATGACTTTACTTATCGCGGGCCTTGCGCTCTGGGCGATTGCGCATTTTTTCAAGCGGCTGGCACCGCAGATGCGCAAAGGGATGGACGCCAAAATGGGCGCGGGGCCAGCGCGCGGCATTATGAGCTTGGCTATTGTCGGCTCGATTGTGTTGATGGTGATCGGCTATCGCGCCGCCCCTGTGCAAATTGTGTATGCGGGGCCAGATTGGCTGCGCTACCTCAACAACCTGTTGATGATCGAAGCCGTAATGCTGATGGGCATGGGCAGCTCGAAAGGCCGCGCCCGCACATGGCTACGCCACCCGATGCTGGTGGGCGTTATTGTATGGGCGGGGGCGCATTTGTTGGTGAACGGCGATGTGGCCTCGATTGTGCTGTTTGGCGGGCTGGCCCTGTGGGCGATGGCCTCGATGGTGCTGATCAACAAGCAGGAAGGC
>JAJRRX010000328.1 GCA_024279075.1 Alphaproteobacteria bacterium
CATGCTGAGCACGCAAGACAACAAGGAAAGGCACTGCAATGATAATTCGCAAACTCAGGCTTGATAAGGGTTGGTCACAAGAGCAGCTCGCTGAAATTTCAGGTGTGAGCACACGGACTATCCAGCGCATTGAGCGTGGGAAAACCGCAAGCCTTGAATCCCTCAAATGCCTTGCTGCCGTTTTTGAAACCAACGTGACTGACCTGAGAGAGGACCCCAAAATGACCGAGATTCCAGAGCAAAACCCAACCATTACAGACGCCGACCGCGCCGCGCTGGCCAAGATGAAGGAATGGATGAAATATGATCATGAGGGCTATTTTCTAGACCCGAGCCTGAATGACAACGAGCGCGCGGCCACGGAATATGTCCGCGATATCAAGGCGTTTTATATTAACCTTTGGTCTTATGGGATTGTGATGGCGGTTTTGCTGGCCATCAATCTGCTCACCGGCCCAAGCTATATTTGGGTTGTATGGCCCGCACTTGGCTGGGGTATTGGTGTGCTGATGCACGGCCTTACCGTATTTGAGGTGTTTTCAATTTTTGGGGCGGATTGGGAGCGTAAGCAGGTGGAAAAACGGCTGCGGCGCAAGTAAGCGGCTGGACAAAATCAGCCTTTCCGCACAATGTGGCACCAGTTTTCCATTGGAGATCTGATGCCACCGCCCACCTTTCCAAAGCCCGAATTTGATGCCTGTGTGGCCTATGAAGTGGCGGATAAGCATATTCCGTCGATCTCTTATACACTGGTAAATTGCGAGGGGCGGCTGGCAGCAGGGCACATTCAACGCGCAGATTTGAGCTTTGCGTTTTGTGAAAATACCCGTTTTCGCATCGCCTCCCTCACCAAAATGTTCACCGCCATCTGCACGATGCAACTGGCTGCGCGCGGGCTGGTGGATCTGGATGTAAATGTTTCTACTTATCTGCCTAGCTTCATGCCTGAAAACCGGTTTAATGCCCGCCCTGTCACTCTGCGCGGGCTGCTTAGCCATACGGCGGGGGTTATACGCGAGCCAAAAACAGGGCATTATCTGGATGATCGCCTGCCAAGCCTACAACGGATCGCTGCGGAAGTGGGGGGAACGCCGCTGAAGCTGCCGCCGGGGGGATTTAGCTATTCCAATGCTGGTATTGCAGTGGTCGGAGCGATTATCGAGCGGGTTTCTGGGCAGAGTTTTGCTACCTATTTGCGGGCAAATATTCTGGAACCGCTGGGCATGGAGGACACAAGTGTCCACACCACACCAGAGGTTCTGGCAGCGCTGGCCCCCGCCAAAATGTGGGACCTTAAGGGAGATACCCGCGCGCCGGTATTTGACCTTGCCGCCACACCAGCTGGCAATATTTATAGCTCCCTGCCGGATATGGAGCGCTTTATGCGCTGCCTGCTCAATACTGGCAAATCTCGAAAGGGGCAGGTAATCGTGCGGCCAGCCGATTTGCAGCGCATGTGGCACCTTATGGGGCGGCTCCCCAGTGGCGTCGGCTATGGTATGGGTTTTACATTAAGTGATGTAGATGGCTGGCAGGGCGCGGGGCATGGCGGCGCAATCTATGGCTATGCATCGCAGCTTTTACTGCTTCCGAAAACCGGGCTTGGCGCGCTTGTGATCTCTACCCTAGATGGCAGCAATGCCACTACAAACCACCTCGCCGCTGATGGGTTGCGCATGGCCCTTGCCGCTCAGGAAAAAGGCCCACCCCCTGCCCCGCGCAAGCGGTTTAGCGCGCCAAGTGCGGCCGATATTGCCACGCGAGTTGGGCACTATACCTATGAGGATACTGGAGAAAGTGTTGAGATTATCGCCCAAGGCCCACGGCTTTATCTGCTTGGCGATGGTATGCCACTGCAGATCAAACCAAACGGCAAAAACCGCTTTGCCATTGATGGCCGCTTGCTTGGCGAGGGCGCGCATTATCCGCACTTAAAATTGGTGTTTTTGGAAAATGGTTGCCTTGAATGGCAAGGGAGGGTTTGGGCAAAGGGCGCTGTTATGCAGCAGCCAACTCCCGCAAATATTGCGCCCCATCTCGGGCAATACGGCCCCGCTTTTAACCCCGCCATTCTCACCTACGAAAACGGCAAGCTCGTTATTTTAATGGAGTATTTCTACAGCCATACCTGCACAGCAATCAGCCCGAACCGCTACAAAATGCACGGTTCTCTTTACCCTGAAGAGGCGATGCAGCTTGGTGCGCAGGAAAACGGCCAAAGCGGTATTCGCG
The DNA here is from genome assembly GCA_024279075.1 of Alphaproteobacteria bacterium. Taxonomy (GTDB): domain Bacteria; phylum Pseudomonadota; class Alphaproteobacteria; order Rhodobacterales; family Rhodobacteraceae; genus UBA3077. The sequence goes on from JAJRRX010000328.1 coordinate 2,233, forward strand.
TTGGCCCGATGTTTTTGAAGCGGCTATAGCTTGCTATGCGAGCCATCACAAAGCGGCTGATTTGCCGTGTGCTTGCAGCCACAAAAGAACACTTTTCCAGTTTTCTCAGCCGTATATTTTACGGGCGAAAAGCCGGTATCTTTATGCGAGCCATCGCAAAATGGCTGGTTTTTGGATTGCCCGCAGGCGCACCAAAAATAGTTTTCGCCCTCTTCCACATCGGTGGCAAAAGGCGCTTTTTGTGCAATCACTGGTGTTTTGGTCATTGGTCTTCCCCTTTTATTGGTTTTGCAAAGCATGTCCTGCGCGGCCATGCTTTGCAACCCAATAAAACGTGAGGCCTTAAATGGCGCGTGGCACACTCAGCTCAACATAATGTACGCAAAGCCGCACCGTGCCGCCGATAAACGTCCCCGCATCCGGCGTCAGCAAAAGCGGCGTATCGGCATAATAGGTCTGCGGTTGCCCGCTCAGCCCCTTGGCCCAAGAGTTCAAACCCAAGCCAAGCCCTGAACCATAGCGGTTCACCGACCCCACCACCCCGAGCTGCCAGCTCGCAACACCCGTGCCAGTAATTGCTGAAATCACCCGCCCCGTGACCCCGATTACTTGCGCGGCGTTCGGAATCACATTCACCGTGGTTGAATCGGCACCCGCCGCGATCACATGGTCAATCTCGGCGACCCGCCAATGGGTGCCAGCCCCACCTGCACTCACCACCACCGCGTCCGATTGCCAATCAACGCCGTCATACACCACAGCCTCGCCCAAAGCTTCATCCCAACCGCGCCAGCCAAGCTTGGGCACCAGAAACACCCAGCCGCCATTGGCCTGCACTGCCACCTCACCATCATGCCCAGCCCAATCGCCCGTCGCGCCCACGCCGATGCCATAAGCCGTGCCATCCACGGCCACCGGCGGCGTGGTTACGCCGCGCGCTTTTAGCCGCATCTGCGCTACAGCGTCAGCCCGCGCCACCGCCTCATTCACCGTCACATGCTTTTGTGCTTGTGCCGCATCCACCAGCGGCATGCCGAAGTTATATGTCTTAGCCATTTATAGTTATCCTCGCATCGGGGCCAGCCCCATAAGGTGTTGAAATTTGGGCAACTTCAAGGTCATACGGTGCCACCGCCCCGTCCACCCCCTGCATCGCCATAGTATAAGTAAAGCTCGCCGCACCAAGCGTCTCCTCGCGCAGCACCACACCGCTCTGCATCACCCGCAGCCGATAGGTTTCGCTTTCCTCCCCAAGCGGCACCTCAAGCCCCGCCCAGCTATCGCCGTCAATCCGAGTGCGCCTAATCCAGCTCACCGCCAAATCCCCGCTGCCCTCAGCCCGTAAATGTGCAGGCGCATAAGGCCGTAGCCCCGCGCCTTCAAAAGTCTCGATAGCATGCAGATAGCGCGGGTTGTCATAGGCCAGATTCGCTGGCCCAATCCGGTAATGCCGCGGCAAGCCCCGCCAAGACGCTGGCACATCAAGTTGCACCTGCGCGCCATCCAGCAGCACAAAATCCGCGCCCGAAAACCAGACATCCGGCAGTATTCCATCCGTGCCCGCCTGCCCACGCAAAAGCCCCATCAGCCTGTATTCATCCGGCGCGATCAGCTCGGCATCGCGAAACTGCAACACCTCCCAATCGCCTGTGCCTTCCCGCACGGCCGCCAAATTCGCCCCGTTCAGCACCTCAAGCTCAGAGCGGCTTTGCAAACTCCCGCCAGACACCTTTACTCGCACCGAAGCCTCACTCCAGCGCCCACTTTCGGCCCGCGGCAAGTCATCCAGCAACGCGCCCATAACCGCGCGGCGAGGCACCAACCCCTCCAGCGCATAGCCAGCGTCTTGGGGTGCCGAAAGCACCGCCATTTCGCCGGGCCAAGGCGTTGCTGTCACCGCCACCGTCGGCGCATGGGGCAGTTCATCCCCGCGCAACAAAGGCAGGTCCATTACCTCCGCATAAACCGG
>JAJRRX010000329.1 GCA_024279075.1 Alphaproteobacteria bacterium
CCTGTGGTGCTGGGCAAAGTGCGCGCCAAGCAAGAGCAAGTGGGCGATATGGAGCGCTCCAAAATCATGCCCATTTTGCTACATGGTGATGCCGCTTTTGCTGGCCAAGGCGTGGTGGCTGAGTGCTTTGGCCTTTCCGGCTTGCGCGGGCATCGCACCGGCGGCACCATTCATATTGTGGTTAATAACCAGATCGGCTTCACCACCTCGCCGCATAATTCCCGCTCCAGCCCCTACCCGACCGACATTGCGATGATGGTGGAAGCGCCGATTTTCCACGTGAACGGGGATGACCCGGAGGCCGTGGTCCATGCGGCGAAAGTGGCCACCGAGTTCCGCCAGAAGTTTGGCAAAGACGTGGTGCTGGATATCTTCTGTTACCGCCGCTTTGGCCATAACGAGGGCGACGAGCCCATGTTTACCCAGCCGCAAATGTATACGGCGATCAAAAAGCAAAAAACCACTTTGCAGCTTTATACGGATCGCTTGGTGGCCGATGGCTTGATGCCAGAGGGCGAAATTGACGAGATCAAAACCAAATTTCAGGCGTTTTTGGCGGATGAGTTCGAGATTGGCACCGAGTATAAGCCCAACAAAGCTGACTGGCTCGATGGCCGTTGGTCCAAAATGCGGCGCAATACCGAGGAGTATCAGCGTGGCGAAACGGCGGTGGATTTGGCGCGGGTCAAGGAGGTGGGCGAGGCGCTCACCAAGCTGCCCGAGGGCTACCACGCCCATAAAACCGTGCTACGGCTGCTGAAAGCCAAGGCCGAGATGATCGAAAGCGGCAAAGGTATTGACTGGGCCACCGGCGAAGCGCTGGCCTTTGGCACGCTGTTGCTCGATGGTTACCCCGTGCGCCTTTCGGGGCAGGATTGCACCCGCGGCACGTTTAGCCACCGCCATTCCGGCATTATTGATCAGGAAACCGAAGAGCGCTATTTGCCGCTCAACCATATCAAGGCAGGGCAGGCGGAGTATGAGGTCATCGACTCGATGCTCTCGGAATACGCGGTGCTGGGCTTTGAATATGGCTACTCATTGGCCGAGCCAGACACGCTGACCCTGTGGGAAGCGCAATTTGGTGACTTTGCCAATGGCGCTCAGATCATGATCGACCAGTTTATCAGCTCCGGCGAGGCCAAATGGCTGCGGATGTCGGGGCTGGTGATGCTCCTCCCCCACGGCTATGAGGGCCAAGGGCCGGAGCACTCCTCTGCCCGCCCCGAGCGCTTTTTGCAGATGTGTGCCGAGGATAACTGGACGGTGGCCAACTGCACCACGCCTGCCAACTATTACCACATCCTGCGCCGCCAGATGAACCGCTCCTTCAGGCGGCCCTTGGTGCTGTTTACGCCCAAATCGCTGTTGCGCCACAAGGGCGCGACCTCAACCATTGAGGAATTTGGCGAGGGTTCCAGCTTCCACCGGATGTTGTGGGATGATGCGCAACTGGGCAAATCCCAAACCAAGCTGGTGGCAGATGATAAAATCCGCCGCGTGGTGCTGTGCTCGGGCAAAGTCTATTATGACCTGCTGGCCGAGCGCGATGCGCGGGGCTTGGATGATGTTTACCTGATGCGGGTTGAGCAGCTTTACCCCTTCCCAACGAAATCCATGGTGGAGGAGCTAACGCGCTTTAAGGACGCCGAGTTTATCTGGTGCCAAGAGGAGCCGAAAAACCAAGGCTATTGGACCCATGTTGAGCCTAATATTGAATGGGTGCTGAACAAAATTGACGCCAAGCATAACCGGCCTGTTTACACGGGCCGCAAGGCGGCGGCCTCGCCTGCTACGGGCCACGGGGCCTCTCACAAACACCAACTTGAAGCCTTCCTGAATGATGCGCTGACCATTGACAAAGGACTAGACCAATGACCGATATCCGCGTGCCAACGCTTGGCGAATCTGTAACTGAAGCAACCGTGGCGACATGGTTCAAAAAGCCCGGTGATGCCGTGGCGGTGGACGAAATGCTCTGCGAGCTGGAAACCGATAAGGTGACGGTGGAAGTGCCCTCCCCCGTTGCTGGCGTAATGGGCGAGATTGTGGCCGGGGAAGGCGAGACGGTGGGCGTAGATGCCCTGCTGGCCACGCTAGTGGAAGGCGAAGGCGCGGTGGCAGCGGCTCCAGCCAAAGCGCCTACCGCAGCGCCGACCCCTGCCGCTGCGGCACCCGCAGCGAAAGACGTGGAGGACGCGCCCTCGGCCAAGAAGATTATGGCGGAGAAGGGGATAGACCCCGCTTCCGTGCAAGGCTCTGGCCGTGACGGTAGGATTATGAAAGAGGACGTGGCCAAGGTTTCCGCCGCGCCCGCCCCTGCGCCTGTGGCGGCCCCTCGGGCGGCTACAGATGCGGTGCGTGAGGAGCGGGTGAAGATGACCCGCCTGCGCCAGACCATCGCGCGGCGCTTGAAAGAAGCGCAGAATTCAGCGGCGATGCTGACCACCTATAACGAGGTGGATATGACGGAAATCATGGCCCTACGCTCGGAATACAAAGACCTGTTCCTGAAGAAACACGGCGTAAAGCTCGGCTTTATGAGCTTCTTCACCAAGGCCTGCGTGCATGCGCTACATGAGGTGCCCGAGGTGAATGCCGAGATTGATGGCACCGATATTGTCTATAAAAACTACGTAAATATGGGGGTTGCTGCTGGCACACCTACGGGGCTTGTGGTGCCGGTTATTCCGAATGCGCACGAGATGTCGTTTGCTGAGATCGAGAAGAAAATCGCCGAGCTGGGCGGCAAGGCGCGTGACGGCAAGCTCAGCATGGCCGAAATGCAGGGCGGCAGCTTTACCATTTCCAATGGCGGGGTGTATGGCTCGCTGATGAGCTCGCCGATTTTGAACCCGCCGCAATCGGGCATTCTGGGCATGCACAAAATTCAGGAGCGGCCGATGGCGATTAACGGCGAGGTGGTTATTCGTCCGATGATGTATCTGGCCCTGAGCTATGACCACCGCGTGGTGGACGGCAAAGGCGCGGTGACCTTCCTTGTGCGCGTGAAAGAAGCGCTGGAAGACCCA
>JAJRRX010000330.1 GCA_024279075.1 Alphaproteobacteria bacterium
CGCTATTCTACAAAGCCTGCAGGGGCAGCGCCACAAAAAAACGCCCGGCGTGATCGCCGGGCGCAAAGTAGGAACGAGGGACAGTAATCAGAAGCAGAGTGTTCCAATTCTTGCTTCCCTCTTAACTTAGGTGTGAATGCGCGAATTTAAACCCCGTTCAAGCATTTGTGAGCGAAAATCGGCCATTAATCGCGACGCTACCCTAGCGCACCCAGATTTCGACGCGGCGGTTGGTGTCTCGGCCATCTTGGGTTTCATTGCAACCAATGGGGGAAAGTTTACCGTAGCCAAAGGGGGTAAACTGCACCGATCCGGCCTCACCACCCACAGCCTCGACCAAAACATCCCGGATGGATTCGGCGCGCGCCTGGCTCAGGCGCTGGTTTTCGTTGATCGCGCCAATGCTATCGGCAAACCCGATGATCATCAGGCGTTTGCCGTCAAAATCTCCGTTTTTTACCATTTCAGCCAAGCGCGCAATATCCACCAAGGCGCGGTTATCTGGCGAGACCGAGCCACTTTTAAACCGGAAGGTCAGCGATAAGCGCTCAGCATCAAGCAAAGACGCCACCATTTCCTGCAAAAGCTCAAGCGAGGCGCGATCCCGCTCGGCAATCAAGGCATGCGCCAAGCGGCGGCCTTGATCATTGAGCGAGGCGGTGGATACATTTTGGCTGACAAATCCAGCTTGCTCAACAATGGTTTGCGCCTCATCAGAGGTTATATAGCTGATAAATTCTTCTGCGACATCAGGAATTGGGCCACTATCAGTGTATAGGAACATACGGCGAGAAATCGGGTATTCCTCTGTTTTAATTGAAAATTCAGACGGAGAGGATACTTGCCCACACACGGATCTTAGCGATAATATCTGCGTGTTTTGCGCATCTGCTGCTCCGGCAATGCCAATGCCGTTGCCATCTTGCATAACCGCCGCAGAAACTGCCGTATTATCATCCAGAATATTGGAGGTGCTAGAGAGTGATCGGCGAGTCGGCGCCATCACTAATTGATTAAAGGTCTGGGTCGCGCCGGAATTTGTCTCGCGGCGATAGACATTAATGGCCGCATCCAAGCCGCCAACTTCACGCCAGTTCCGGATGTTGCCGGCAAATATATCGGAGATCTGATCAAGGCTCAGGGTTTGGATAGGGTTGCGTGGGTTAACCGTAACGGCCAAACCATCCAACGCTAAAATGCGCTCTTGTTCTGGTTGCCGCAGGTCGCCTCTACCGGCCCGCAAAAACCGATTGCGCTCGCTATCACTTGCCCGTCGAGACGAAAGGCCTATAAAGGCATCCCTCTGTTCAAGCGCTGTAAAAGCGTCATTTGAAGTGCCAAGATTGAGGGTTATGATCGCATGTATCTCGCCGCTGCTATCCAAAATGGTATATTTGGTTTGCGCCAAAGATACCACTTCAACCTCCAAATCTCCATTGAGATCAAATGCATAGGCTTCAATCATTGCAGGCATCATATGCGCGCCAATGGCACCGGAACCAGCGATTGCGAACTCATTTAAATTTGCCATCAAGTCTGGGCAATCTGCGCCCTCACAACTCACTTGAAAAATGTTGAGAGAGATGCTCCCGACCGAGGTTTCAAGTTGATAATTTTCGCCATCAAACCCCGTGAGCTGCCCTGTCATGGCAAGGGTGCCATCCATCGAGCGTAGCGTAACCTCTTGCGCCTGCGCTGTGGTGAATACCAACATAAAGCAAACGGGGATCAGGGCAAAAAGGGATACTTTATTCATTATGTTCTTTCCCGTTATATGCATGAAAGCTTGCGCAATGGTCAAACGTGCCATGCCTATTTGATCCAAATTTCGACGCGATTATTACGGCTTTGCCCGCTAGCGGTGTCATTACAGGCTTGGGGCATCAAGCGGCCATAACCAATGGGCGAAATGCGTAAATTGCCCAAGTTCGCCCGCCCCGTGGCCACCACGATCGCATCGCGCACGTTTTGCGCGATGGTTTGCGTAGCGCTGAGCTGCGCATTAACCGCGCTGGCATTATCTGAAAAACCCAGCGCCAACATTTGCCGGCTAGAAAAATCACCATCGCGAATAAGCGCCGCTAGCCGGACGATATCTGCCTGCGCTCTTGCATCAAGCTGGCCATCAGCCCCGTAGCGCAAAGTGAAGGATAGCCGATCGGCATCGAGCATAATCGAGGTCAGGTCTTGTAGTTGCAAAAGCTCGGTGCGCCCAGAGGAGGACACAATGGCCTGCGCCAAGCGGCGGCCCTGTGCATTTAGGGTTTCGAGATCAACGCTTTGATCAACGAACCCTGCATTGCGGATCACCGATTGCGCCGCCCCTGAGCTAACAAAGGCCAAGAATTCTGCCGCCACATCGGGCATCGCCCCCTTGGCGGTATAGATATAAAGCCGCTGGGTTAACGGGTATTCCTCGGTTTTAAGCGCAAATTCTGTTGCTTCAAAAAGCTGGCCACAAACCGAGCGTAGCATAACCGCCTTAGCGTTACGTTGCTGAGCGTAGCTGGTAATGCCAATGCCGTTAATATCCGTTGCTACCGCGTCAGACACCGCACTCTCCGAGGCCAAAACCGTGGCCGAATTCGCATAACTATGTTCTCCTGCCGCCATCGCGGCCTCAAAAAACAGTTGGTTTGTGCCGCTGGTATCAGGGGTTAGGTAAAGCGCAATTGGTGCATCCGGCCCGCCAAGCTGGTTCCAGTTGCTAATTTCACCTTCAAAAATCGCGCCGAGCTGATTGAGGCTTAATATCTCAACCGGATTTTGCGGGTTCACCGCAGCGATCACCGCATCTAGCGCTACAATCCGCTCCTGATCAGGGCTGTTTAGCTGGCCTCGCCCCGATAGATTAAAGGCAGCAGCTTCATTTTCGCTGATCCTGCGGGCCGCCAATGCCATAGTAACGGAGCCTTCAAGCAAGCCCGTAAACCCACTTAACGTATCTTCTGCTTGCAGGGTAATACTGGCATAAACCGTGCCATCTGCTTCCAGCACATCAAATTGTTGGCTGCCATCGGCGGTAGTGCTCACCTCAAGGTCGCCACCCCGATCAAGTGCAAAAACCTCGATAAGAGTAGGAAGCAAATCACGCGCCATTGTGCTAGAGCCTGCAATTGAAAAACTCTCGAGATCTGCAATTAAATTTGGGCAGGCCACGCCCTCACAAACAACTTGTGCAGCCTCTATCGAAATATCGCCAACCATCATACCCAGCAAATAGGTTGTGCCGTCAAACTCCAGCAAATCGCCGGTCATTGAAACGGTGCCATCAAGGGACAGCAGTGTAACTTGTTCAGCCGATAGTGGATTCTGAGCAAGGGAGAGAATCGTCACCAACCCGGCAAGGGTGATCTTTGGCTTGCGCAAAAACATTTATGTCCTCCAGCGGCGACACATCAAAATAAAGAACACACAAAAACACCTGTTACATTGCCTTTTTTGCTAACGTGGTTACAGGGGTCACGTCAACTAATTAATGCGTGAAAACAGTATTCTAAAGAGATTTCTTAATCTTTTTACCAATTCTGCGGAGTTTTCGCAGCCGAACCCACACGCTAAACAATACTTGCGCTCGAAACCGCCCATCATTGCCGCAGGGCTAAAGCATGGCTTGAAGTGCGGGTGGCCCGCCCTGTAAGAAGGAAATACGTTTTGCAAAACGACTGAGGACCATGACCAAACCGCTCCCATCATTGGCGCTTGATATGTCTCAAGACGGCATCAC
>JAJRRX010000331.1 GCA_024279075.1 Alphaproteobacteria bacterium
TCTGTTTGGAATTGCCAGCTTAATGGCGGCAACCGTTGGTTTTGCGCAAGAAGCTCTTGAAGGGCTGGAAACCATAGGCAAGCCAACGCTTGGCGCAACGGGCTTTCAGACCGCCGCAACCGAACTGGCGCGCGATGGGCATTGGCTCGATGGCATGGTGCATTGGATTATGGCCATCATTACCGTTTTTGTAACTGCATTGCTGATTTGGGTGGTTATTCGCTATAATCAGCGCGCGAATAAAGAAGCCTCACGCTTTACCCACCATACAATGGTGGAGATCGTCTGGACACTGCTGCCGATTGTTATCCTCATCGTCATTGGCTCGTTTTCGCTGCCTATTCTGTTTAAGCAAATCGAAACTCCCGAGAGCGATATCACCATTAAGGTGACAGGTAATCAGTGGTATTGGACCTATGAATACCCCGAAAGCGGTGTGGTGTTTGATAGTTTCATGATCGGCGAAGGTGCGCCGGGCCTGACAGAAGAAGTGATCGCCGAGCTGGAAAGCTATGGCTATGAGGCCAGCGATTATTTGTTGGCGGCTGATACCGCGATTGTAGTGCCTGTGGGTGCGATTGTGCGGGTGCAGATCACTGGTTCTGATGTAAACCACTCCTTCGCGGTGCCAGCTTTTGGCATTAAAATGGATGCGATTGTGGGCCGTTTGAACGAAACATGGTTCAAGGTCGGCGCTGATCCGCGGGATGTAGAGGCGGGCACAGATAGCGACGACAACTATATTGGCGTCTATTTTGGCCAATGCTCTGAGTTATGTGGCAAAAACCACTCCTTTATGCCGATTGTGGTGAAGGTTGTGAGTCAAGAAAACTATGAAAAGTGGCTGGCGGGCGCGATTGAAGAATATGCAAGTATTCCCGCCTCCACACAGGTTGCGTCCAACTAAATGGCTGACGTTTCCCCCATAGACACGCAGGCGTATGAGGCGCAATTTGGCGATTACGTGGAGCTGCTAAAGCCCCGCGTAATGCGGCTGGTGGTGTTTACAGCACTCGTGGGCATGGTGGCAGCACCGGTGCCTGTGCATCCGGTCATCGCCATTGCGTCCATTCTGTGCATCGCAATCGGGGCCGGGGCCTCGGGCGCGCTGAATATGTGGTGGGACCGTGATCTTGATGCGATCATGAAGCGCACGCAAGGGCGACCAATTCCAAGCGGGCGGGTGCAGCCCAATGAAGCACTGGCGATAGGCTTGGCGCTATCGGGGCTTTCGGTGATGCTTTTGGCGGTGTTTGCCAACCTTATGGCGGCGGCGCTGCTGGCCTTTACCATCTTCTTTTATGTGGTTGTTTATTCGATGGGCCTCAAGCGCCTCACCCCGCAAAACATCGTTATTGGTGGCGCGGCAGGGGCCTTTCCGCCGCTGCTGGGCTGGGTTGTGGCCACGGGGAGTGTCTCTATTGAGCCTCTCTTGCTGGTGGCGCTTATCTTAATCTGGACACCGCCGCATTTCTGGGCCTTGGCGCTTTGGCGCAATGAGGATTATAAAGCGGCGGGTATTCCGATGCTGCCTGTTGCACGCGGCGAGCGTGTAACGCGGCGTTATATCTTTGGCTATACGCTGTTGCTTATTCCGGTGGCGCTTGCCCCGAGCTTTACCATTATTGGTGGCGGGCTTTACTTTGCTGTTTCTTTGCTGCTGAACGCAGTGCTTTTGGCGGGCGCGTGGCGCTTGCTTAAACGGCAGGAATCCGACCGTGACGCCGATAACTTTCGCGCCGAAAAACAGTTTTTCGGCTTTACCATTTTCTACTTGTTCCTGCATTTTGTGATGCTGCTGGTGGAATCAACCTTGCGCGCTTTTGACCTTTCGGTCGGCGCGCTCCCGATCTGGTTTTAAACATGGCTATTCATCCCGAGCACGAACTTCTTTCACGCCGTAAAGGCCGCAACATGGCCATGGGGCTTATCCTTGGCGGGCTGGTGGCGATGATCTTTGCGGTTTCGATTGTGAAGCTTTCACAGCCGCAAAGCGAAAATATTTACGCGCCAAATTATGTGCCTGCAACAGGAGCCAGCGAATGAGCCAGCCAAGCGCCAAAAAGGTTGTTCTGCCGCTCCTCGGAATCGTTGCCTTTATGACCGCCGCCTCCTTTGCCGCCGTGCCATTTTACAACTGGTTTTGTGCGGTTACCGGCTATGGCGGCACCACGGCAACAGCCTCGGTAGCGCCATCGACAGACCAAATTCTCGATCAATCCATGATCATCCGGTTTGACGCCTCGCTTGGCGCCGATATGGAGTGGGAATTCAAGCCCGCGCAGTTTGAAATGGAGCTTAAAATCGGCGAGGTCGGCCTTGCCTTTTATGAAGCCTATAACCCAACAGACCGCGTGATTGCAGGCACAGCAAGCTATAATGTAGCGCCGTTTTCGGCTGGCAACTTCTTTAGCAAAATTGATTGCTTTTGCTTTACCGAGCAAGTGCTGCAGCCCGGAGAACGGGTGATGATGCCGGTTACATTTTACGTAGACCCGGGCATTGTGACAGATATTGAAGGAAAGTTTGTGCATTCCATCACGCTTTCTTATACATTTTACGAAACAGACCTTCCGGTGGAGCAAGCCTCGCTGGAAAATAACGAAAATACGCAGGTTAACTAGCGTTAAAGAAGAGGGAACAGCCACATGGCACATGAAAAGAACCACGATTATCACATCCTAAAGCCCAGCCCGTGGCCGCTTCTTGGTGCGCTTTCAGGGTTTGCCATGCTATTCGGTGCGGTGATGTATTTTAAGGGGGATGCCCCATGGATGTTCTTTGTTGGCCTCGCTGGTGTGCTTTACACTATGTATGTGTGGTGGTCTGATGTTTTTGCCGAAGCTGAAGCGGGCGATCATACGCCGGTGGTTATCATTGGCCTGCGCTACGGCGTGATCATGTTTATCACTTCCGAGGTTATGTTCTTTGTGGCGTGGTTCTGGAATTTCTTTAAGCACGCGCTTTACCCGATGACAGAAGGCTCGCCGATGATTGATGGCATTTGGCCACCTGCGGGCATCGAGACCTTTAACCCTTGGCACCTGCCAATCATCAACACGCTGATCCTGATCTGCTCAGGCGCGTTGGCCACGTGGGCTCACCATGCGATAGCCGAGGATGGCGATAATAAAACCATGGTTAAGGCGCTGGCTGGGGCCATTGCTCTTGGCATGCTGTTCACCGTATTTCAGGGCTTTGAGTATGCCGATGCGGCCTTTGGCTTTTCCGGCAATATCTACGGCGCGTCGTTCTTTATGGCCACCGGCTTTCACGGTTTCCACGTCATAATCGGCACCATCTTCTTGGCGATTTGTATGCTGCGCGCCATGAAGGGTCAATACACCAAAGAACACCATGTTGGCTTTGAAGCCGCCGCTTGGTATTGGCACTTTGTGGATGTGGTTTGGTTATTCCTGTTTATCTCGGTTTACATCTGGGGTGGCTGATAGGCCCTTGCATATTATAAAAAGCGCGGGCCATTATGGCTCGCGTTTTTGTTTGGAGACACCATGAATAAGCGAATGATAGCGCCGATTGTGTTTGGTATTGTCGGCATCGCCATTTTAGTAAGCCTAGGCAACTGGCAACTGCGGCGCTTGGCCTGGAAAGAGGGCATTTTGGCCCAGCTTGAAGCGCGGCTCAGCGGGCCAGCTGTGCCTGTGCCAGACACGCCAAACCGTGATCGCGATATGTATCTGCATGTGCTGGTGCGCGGTGAAATGGGTGAGGGCGAAGTGCATGTGCTCTCCTCCAGCCCAGAAACCGGCCCGGGCTACCGCATAATAGCGCCCTTTACGCTGGAAAATGGCCGCCGGATTTTGGTGGACCGTGGCAATGTGCCGGAAGGGCAAAAGCAAGCCGCCCGCCCGCTGGAAAATGGCCAGATAGAGGGCAACCTTCTCTGGATGCAAGACCCACCAACTTTTCCGCCGGATCTCGCCAAAAA
>JAJRRX010000332.1 GCA_024279075.1 Alphaproteobacteria bacterium
AACGCTGGACACTCTAAGGCTGGCCGCTGGGGGGGCCGTGATCGAGGGGCAAGGCGATTTGCGTTTTAACCGCGGACGAAAAGACCCTTATACGGACCTGCCAGAGGCCAAAGGGGCGCTAGATTTTTCCGTCATCGGGGCACTTGGCTTTTTGGACAGGTTTGGCCGCCTGACCGATGTCGACCCGATGGCGATTTTGAGCATGAAAGGTGGCTTGGGAATGTTTGCCCGCCCCACGGATACGCCCGACAGTTTCACCTCCAAAATCGAGTTTTTGTTTGGCGGCGGGATTGTGGTAAACGGGCAAACGGTGCGGTAGGCGCCTTATAGTTTTAGGCGGCCATCTTGCACCGGAGGGCACCAATAATTAGCACCGCTCACGGGGCGGGTGAAGCTAAAGAGGGCATCAAGAGTGCCATCCTCGACCCCTGCCATACGGGCCAACAACGCCTCAAACGGCGCGAGGCTATGGGCGAAGGCGGCAAAAACCAACCCTTCCTTACCTGCTTCGGACCACGGCATAGAGCGGCGCAGGATGAAGGCTTCAGGGCTAAAATCCTCTTGTGCGGTGCGTTTAACATGGGCCGAAATCGGGGCATTTTCCAGCTCCTCATTATCACTTTGGCGGCGGCCGATGGTATTATCGCGCTCGGTTTGCGGGCGGGCCTCAAACGGGGCGAGGTCGTGCTCCCAATGTTGGAGGGAGAGAAAGCTGGAGCCGTCAGGCGCGAAGGCGGCCTTAAGGGCGGCACTGCCCTCAGGGTTTTCTGTGCCATCCTCATAGCCCGAAAGATCAAGCCCCGTTTCCAGATGCACCCCGAATTTAAAGCCATTCACGGTGCGGACGGGCTCAAAATCGGGCACGGATTGCAGCAGGTGGCGGGCGCGCGTAGCGATATCTCCGGCATCCTCCCCGCGCAGCCAAAGCAGGAGGTCGGCTTGGGTGGAGGGGATATCAACAGGCCCGCTCAGCGCTTTAAACCCATAAATATCAGCGCGGTTCGCAAGGCGGGGGCCAATGCCAACCACAAGGGATTCATCAATCGGCAGCTCTTTTAGGGCGGCGAGGCTGGCTTCAGGCTTCGCGCGCAGCTCGATATAGCGGCCAAGGTTGGGGATACCGGGGAGAATTCCTGGTTGAGGGGTCATATTGGGCTCCTGCGCGCGGGTTTGGGTGTGGTTTCTGGTGAGGCTATCGTAAGGTTTGGTTTTATTTTCGGCAAGGTTGAGTTTGCTGGCTTTCGGGGTGGGCAAACAAAAGCGCCCCAAAAATGTCGGCGTAATGTTTTGTTGATTCTAGCTCAATTTGCCTTGCGAAAACGGCTAATTATCGCGCTGATCTGTAGGTTTATTAACCTAGGTTAATAGGTATATGAATGTATTTTTTAATGTTTAATTTCAATCGCTTAACGCGATGCTTTCCGCGTTCTAGCATAAGTTCTTCGATTTTTTTATGGAGGTTTTTCAGCTCAGATAAACCAAGGCCCTATTGTCTTTTTTGACAACAAGAAACCAACGCCGCGCCCATACCAAGAGAGGCATCGAAACCTCGTAAAAAGCCATTTGGTTGGTGTACGCTTGCCGCCAGCGCACCTAAACCGACCCATCAGCGCTTTCCAGAATCGCAGCAGTTCACCCCGCGCGCGCGATCATCCGGCGCACTTCAGCAACAAGCGCTGCGCGGCTCACTTCCATTTGCGCAGGCTGGGATTTCCACTCTTCATTGGTGGTAATATTCGCCGCCAATGCCTTGCCCAGCGCCAGATCCTTGATCTGCACCACACCTTTTGCCTGCTCGTCCCCGCCCTCGATCACCGCCACAGGGGCGTTACGGGCATCGGCGTATTTAAGCTGGTTGCCAAAGTTCTTCGGGTTACCAAGGTAAACCTCCGCACGGATACCCGCATTGCGCAACTCCGCCACCATCGCCTGATAATCGTCCATCCGGTCGCGGTCCATCACCGTAATAATCACCGGCCCCTTGGGCGCCGCGGCAGCGTGGCCCTTCATCGCCAGCGCCGCGCGCAAGCGGTCCACCCCAATAGAAATACCCGTGGCCGGCACTGTTTGC
>JAJRRX010000333.1 GCA_024279075.1 Alphaproteobacteria bacterium
GTTCTATCTAGTGGCCCGGATGCAGCGCATCGTTGAGGTACACACAAGTCAGAATAGTGAAAACATATGCCTGAATAACCACCACCAGCAGCTCAAGCCCATACACCGCCATAATGGCAACGATAGGAGCTACAAGGCCCACACCCAGCGGGGTGCCAGCGGCCAGCACGGCGGCAAAACCGGCAAACACTTTAATCACCGCGTGGCCCGCCATCATGTTGCCAGCCAAACGAATGGAGTGGCTAATGGGGCGCACAAAGTAAGAGATGATTTCGATGATCGCCAGAATAGGCCGCAACACCAATGGCGCTTCGGATATCCAGAAAATCTTGAGGAATTTGGTGCCGTTTTTGATAAACCCCAACAGGGTCACGGCGGTAAATACAGCCATCGCCAGCACGCCAGTTACGGCAATGTGCGAGGTGACGGTAAAGCTATAAGGCAGCAGGCCCAGCACGTTCGTAAACAAAATGAGCAAGAACAACGTCATGATATATGGGAAGTATTTCAGACCGCCCTCACCCGTGATGTCCACAATCATGCTACGCACAAAGCTATAGATCATCTCGGCAACAGATTGCCCACGGCTCGGCACCACATTGCGCCCGCGCGTGGCGATCACCATCAATAGCACAATGGCGACAATCGCAATAAACAGCCACAGCGTTACGTTTGTGGGGGTATACCAATGAATAGGGCCATCACCAAAAATCGGGGTGATCTCAAACTGAGCCATCGGGTGGATGTTCAGCTTTGCGCCTTCTTCTACAGCACCTTCTACAGCATGTTCTGCCACGTTATGTCCTCTGCTCTTCGGCCCATCTCAGGGCTTTTGCTTTTTCTCCAACGCCGCGGCGTCAGCCTTTTTCTGGTGCGCATTGGCGGTTTGGATCATAACCCGAATACCCGCCGCAAAGCCCAACAATGTCATTACAACTACAAACAAAGGCGCAAGCCCTGTCCAGCTGTCCAAAGCCAAGCCCAGTATGACCCCGATCGCCATGCCCGTGGTGAGCTCAACAACCATCTGCCATGCCGGGCCAGCCCCGCCATATTTTCCCGCATCGTGCTTCTTGCGCTCAGGTTCCGCCTGCGCGGCGTCCAGCTTCTCAGCCAGGGCCTTTAGGCGGTCAGGGTCCGGATTATCGCTCATCGCGCGTCGCCCCTCCATTGTGCAGCACAAGATTCCCTATGCATGGGATTTGGCCGCACATTATGGGTGGAAACGCGCCAAGTCAAGGAATGGTTTGCCTTGTTGGCTTTCATATAAATGATTGTTTTTACTGTGTATTTAACCACATGCGACACCCTTGCACAGGCAGCCACAAAAGTTTTTCCGCGCCGCCGCCGCCTCGACGCTAAACCGCCTGGTTGACCATTCGAGCCCCCGCATGATAGTCAACCATATGGTTGATACTCCCAAAAACCCGCTAGACCTCGCCTTCAGCGCGCTCGCCGACCAAACCCGCCGCGCCATCCTGAGCCAGCTTCTTGAGCAAGATCTCACGGTAAAGCAGGTTGCGCAAACCTACCAGATGTCACTGGCCGCGGTATCCAAGCACCTGCAAGTGCTTACCAAGGCAGGGCTGGTGCGGCAGGTTAAACAAGGGCGCGAAAAAATTTGCCA
>JAJRRX010000334.1 GCA_024279075.1 Alphaproteobacteria bacterium
GCATATTTAGCTCCTGAAAAGTTGAAACATTTCCTCACCGGAATGTTGTTTGCATGTGACTGGCCAAACCAGCATGTTGCCGCCATATCAGCTTTTTGAGGAAATGAGAATGCGAATCCTAACTGTTTTAATGGCCCTAATCGCAGGCACCACCGTTGCCAAAGCCGAAACTCTGCAAACCGCGATTTTCGCAGGCGGCTGCTTTTGGTGCGTTGAGAGTGATTTTGATAAGGTCGAAGGCGTGGTCGAAACCATCTCCGGCTATACCGGCGGCACCTTACAAAACGCCACCTACCGCAACCACGGCCAGCACCGCGAGGCTGTGAAAATCACATTTGACGCCGACGTAGTCAGCTATGAACAACTGCTCTATGTATTTTGGCGCACGGTAGACGCAACCGATGCTGGCGGCCAATTCTGCGACCGTGGCAACAGCTATCTCACCGGTATCTTTGCCCTTAATGACACCCAAGCCGCCGCCGCCCGCGCCTCGAAGGCGGCCATCGGTAACCGCCTCGGCGCGCCCATCGTTACGCCCATACGGGCCGCCGGAGATTTTTGGGATGCCGAAAACTACCACCAGAACTACTACCAGAAAAATGCCAGTCGCTACAATTATTATCGCACTGGCTGTGGCCGTGACGCCCGCGTTGCTGCGCTATGGGGCGATGAAGCCCCCTTCGCCAACGACCACTAAAATCCGCAGCTGGCGGTTGGGTTACACCTCGATCGCCAGCGCAATCCCCTGCCCGCCACCAATGCACATGGTGATCAGCCCTTTGCCGCCGCCAATGCGCTCCAATTCATAAATCGCCTTCAGCGTTACAATCACCCCCGTCGCCCCCACAGGGTGGCCAAGCGCAATCGCGCCACCATTCGGGTTCACCTTTGCCGGGTCCAGCCCCAGCTCTTGGCTCACAGCACAGGTCTGCGCGGCAAAGGCCTCGTTGCTCTCGATCACAGCAAAATCACTGGCCTTCAACCCCGTGCGTTTCAGCAGGTTTTGCACCGCCGGAATAGGCCCGATGCCCATCAAAGCAGGGTCCACCCCCGCATGGGCATAGCCCAATATCCGCGCCTTTGGCACAAGCCCCGCCTTGGCCGCCGCCGCTTCCGTCGCCAGCACCACCGCGCCCGCACCATCATTGATGCCAGAGGCATTGCCCGCCGTCACCGTGCCGTCCTTTTTAAACGCCGCCCGCAGCCCCGCCAGCGCCTCGGCACTGGTGTTTTTCGGGTGCTCGTCGGTATCAAACACTATGGTTTTTCGCCCATTCCGCACTTCGATCGGCGCAATTTGGCTCTTAAAATACCCAGCCTCAATCGCCGCCGCCGCCCGCTGCTGGCTTTCCAGCGCAAAAGCGTCCTGCTCCTCGCGGTTAATGCCGTATTTAGCCGCCACGTTTTCCGCCGTTATCCCCATATGCCCGGTGCCAAACGGGCAGTTCAGCGTGGCCAGCATCATATCCACCGCCGCCATATCGCCCATTTTCTTGCCAAAGCGAGCGTCTTGCAGAATATAAGGCGCGCGGCTCATCGCCTCCGCCCCACCCGCCAGCGCAAACTCCGCATCGCCCAGCATCAGGCTTTGCGCAGCTGATACAATCGCCTGCGCCCCCGAGCCGCAAAGCCGATTCACATTCATGGCTGGCACCGCCTCTGGAACACCTGATTCTATCGCCGCCACGCGGGAAAGATACATATCCCGCGGCTCGGTATTGATGACATTGCCAAATACCACATGACCAATTTGCGCAGGTTCCACCCCTGCCCGCGTCATCGCCACGCGACTCACATGCGCCGCTGTTTGCGTTGGCGCCACCCCCGCTAAGCTCCCGCCAAAACCACCGATCGATGTGCGCGCGCCATCCAAAATTACGATATCCGTCATTTGCCTGCCTTTCAAAAATTTACGAGCAGTGTGGCCCAAATCTTTGGTTTTACAAGCCCCGATTTTTTTCACCGCAAGCAATTCCGTCAAAGTGCGGCGCGCACATAATGCCGAACCAAACACAAAACCAAACGCGCCGCCACCGAGGGCTTAGCCCTTCGTCGCCCAATCCGCACTCGCCATTTCGTGCAGCCTTGAGGCGGTGCGGGCAAATTCAAAAGCACCATCACCAGCTTCAAACAGCTGCTCTGGGGGGGCCGCTGCCGAACAAATTAGCCGCGTTTTTGCTTCATAAAGCGCGTCAATCAGGGTCACAAACCGTTTGGCTGGGCCAGCCTGTTCGCGGCTAAGCTGCGGGATATTATCCAGCAACAATATCGCAATCTCATCCGCAATCGCCAGATAATCCGCGGCCCCAAGTGGGGCCTCGCACAGGTCCGAAAAGCTCGCCCGCGCCACGCCTTCGCAGTGCAGTGGCAGTTGCACCTCACGCCCATGCACTTCCAGCAGTAGTGGCTTGCCCTTGCACACCGCAAACACCTCCCAAGCCGCATCCATATCGTGCCGCGCTCGCGCGTTCAACGGGGTGAAATACACCTTGCCACCGGCCAGTTTATTCTGCCGATGATCCGTATCGCTGACCAGATGAAACACCTCAAGCCGCTCTTTGATACGCTCGATAAACGGCACAAAAAGTTGCCGGTTCAGCCCGTCCTTATAAAGGTCATCCGGGTGGCGATTTGACGTCGCCACAATCACCACGCCGCGTTCAAACAGCTTGTCAAACAAGCGCCCAACGATCATGGCGTCGGTGATGTCACCTATTTGCAGCTCGTCAAAGCACAGCAACGTGGCGCTTTCAGCTACCGCCGCAGCCACTGGCTCAATCGGGTCTTTGGCATAATCTCGCCGCGCCTTGGTGATGCCCGCATGCACCTCCTGCATAAACGCATGAAAATGAACTCGCCGCTTTTTGGCCACCGGGGCGCTCGCGAAAAACAGGTCCATCAGCATGGATTTCCCACGCCCCACCCCGCCATATAAATAAAGCCCCTGCACATCAACTTCCTCGATATGCTCGCGCCCCCAGCCAAAAATGCCAAGCCCAAATCGGCTGGGCTTGGCGGGGTTATAGCCCTCCAGCCTCCTATGCAGCAGTTGCAATTTTTCTACCGCCAAGCGCTGGGCCGCGTCATCGCGCAACTCGCCTTCAGCGATCAGCGCACGGTATTTAAAGAGAGGGCCTTGGGGCATAGAAACCTTTTTAATTAACGATAGTGCCGTGGGCTGTTAGCCGTCAAGCATCTCCCGCAATTTGCGCACTGTATTCATGTTGCGCGCGGTGCAAGGCGCACCTGCAAGCGCCTCGATATTGGCGGCCAGCTTGGAGCGGCCAACACCGTTTGGCGCGTGCAACCAAATGGCGCGCTCGGCAATATGCAGGCTTTCCGTTTTCACTATTAAGCTATCCGCCTTTTCTTGATCAAAAGTAAACGCAGTCGCGGGAAACCAAATATGCACGAGCTTTCCAACAGGCTCATCAAGCGGTGGCTGCGCCACAATTCTCGTAAATTCATCGACGGGAAAAACCAATACTGACGGGCGAAACCCCTTGAAGTTTTCAATTGCGTCTGACAATTTTTCCGCTTCAATCCCCCCCTCTACGACGGCATTGCCGCTTTGGATATAAGTTTGCGGGTTTTGTGCCCCGAGGCTTTCCAGAATGGCGCACAGCTCTTTCATCGGCAGCTGGCCATGGCCGCCCACATTTATACCGCGCAGTAGTATAATAGATTTCATATCAATTCCCTTCGCAACAGCATAGCGCACCGAGCCTAGCGAGGCCACGTGCGTTTCCAATTCGGATTGAGCTACAATTCACTGCCTCTCGCAACGCTCGAACGCGAATTGTGGCGCATATTATTTATGGAATTAGAAACGCTGTAGACAGTGGCAGGCATTTTTCAGCTTGCCGACAAAATGTGCTTTGGCCGAGTGGGGGTTTACCCCAGCAGAGGTCAAAGCAAGCTCGGAGCTGCCGGACAGTCCCGAGCGTGCGCTTCCTCGGCGACCCGACACCAGCAATTTGTGTGCAAAATTGCGCTCATAAAAAGGCCGCCTCGTCAGCGCATGTCGGGGCAAGCCCGACCGGACATAAAAACAGCCCGCGCTTGTGGCACGGGCTGCTAAACGATTGCCAAAAACTAGTCTTTCAAGCGTGTCATCGAGATTGTCTTCATTACCGTTTTCTCAAAGAAAGGCTCGCTTTGGCCCTTGCGGATCTTGCGCATGAAGTATTTCTCGAAGCCAATTTTGGCCCAATGCACCCACTTGCCTTCGGCAGCCCAGTTCTTGTTGCGCGGTGGGTTTTGGGGCTGCGCCATAAACGCCACGCCCTTGTCACCAAAGTCAGCGAGGCAGAAGGCATTCCATGTTGGCTCGTGGCTGGGCTCTTGCCCGCGCAGTTCTTGGCCGATGTTGCCAGCCGCAGCCGCCACCATTGACTCAATCATCAAGCCGGTTTTTGGCACGCCCACAGGCACAGCCGAAACCTCAAGCGGGGCGATCGCGATGCATACACCCACGGCGTAAACATTCGGGAATTTCGGGTTTTTCTGGTGCTTATCGACCACAATAAACCCGCGCGGATTAGCCAAGCCCTCAGGCGCATTTGCCGGCATAAACGGCGGCAGGCCACGGAAGGCCGGCAGCATCATAGAGAAATTGAACTCAAGCTCGTGGGTTTCAACAACCTCGCCACCCTTTGCCATCTGGCTCACAAACATCTTGCCGTCTTCAACCTTGTCGGTGCGGGCATCCGTGATCCAGCTAATGTGGCGATGGCGCATTTCGCGCTCCAGCATACCCTTGGTATCGCCCACGCCACCAAGGCCGAGGTGGCCTACATATGGCTCAGCGGTTACAAAGGTCATCTTAACTTTGTCACGGATTTTGCGCTTGCGCAGATCCGTATCCATGATCATAGCAAATTCGTAAGCAGGGCCATAGCAGGAGGCCCCCTGAACCGCGCCAACCACAATCGGGCCGGGGTTCTTGCAGAACTCTTCCCAATCAGCACTTGCGGTCACGGCGTGGTTTACATCACACACCGATTGGGTAAAGCCGCCATGCGGGCCAAGGCCCTCGATCTCGTCAAAGGCCAGCTCGGGGCCAGTGGCGATGATCACGTAATCATACTTCACTTCGGTGCCGCTTTGCAGGGTGATGGTGTTGTTTTCAGGGTCAAAGCCCACCATCGGGTCAGCTAAAAACTTGATGCCCTGCTTTTTTAACACCGGCTCAAGGTCAATCGTAATATCTTCGCGCTTACGCCAGCCAACGGCCGCCCATGGGTTAGACGGGGTGAATTGAAAATACGGATTATTGGAGATAACGGTAATGTTATCCTCGCTCCTGCATTCCTTTTTCAAGTCATAAGCGGCGGGCAAACCACCGATGCCAGCCCCGATTACTACGATTTCAGCCATTTTCATGCCTCCCAGCAAGTGTCGAATTTCAGATATGCTATTATATATTGCATAAACAAAATATAATTGCACGAATATTGGATAAGTTTTTACATTTTGTAAATGTGGATTATGAAATACTTTGTCACAGCCGCGCAAAACCCCCTATTTTCAGGCGTTTTGCAAGCGGGCGTTTATTGACCATTGACATTTACCTGCGATAGGAACCATGTTCCGCGCCCAATGAGGTGCTGAAATTTCGGAGAATCCCGCATGGCTGTTGTTGTTGTCGAATCCCCTGCCAAAGCTAAAACCATCGAGAAATACCTCGGGCCGGGCTTTACCGTGCTCGCCTCCTATGGCCACGTACGTGATCTGCCGCCAAAAGATGGCTCGGTGGATACCGAGAACGAATTCGAGATGAAATGGCAAATCGGCACCCATTCGCAAAAGCACGTGCGCGCGATTGTGGACGCGATGAAGGCTGACTCAGACGACAAACTCATTCTCGCGACCGACCCTGACCGTGAAGGTGAGGCGATTAGCTGTCACCTTGAGGAAGCGCTGAAAAAGCGCAAGGTGATTAAAAAGTCCACCCATGTTGAGCGGGTGGTGTTTAACGCCAGTACCAAAACCGCCGTAACCGAGGCTATGAAAAACCCGCGCCAAGTGGATATGCCGCTGGTTGAAGCCTACCTTGCCCGCCGCGCGCTGGATTATCTCGTGGGCTTTAATCTGTCGCCTGTGCTCTGGCGCA
>JAJRRX010000335.1 GCA_024279075.1 Alphaproteobacteria bacterium
CACACATTGCGCTTGGATATCCGCGCGGGTGGTGCCTTGAACAGAGGCCGCCAAGCGGTCCCCTTCATCAATCGCATAAGCGCGCAGGTTACAGAATTGCGCTTCAACCGAATTTGGCTGAATACCGGAAATGCACAATTCGTTCATGGAAGATTCTTGCGAGGTTACAAATACAGGCAACCCGGTGGGGCTGGTTTGTGCAGTTGAGCCGCCGCCGCTAAAATCATTGGCGGGATTGCTGGCCTGCATCGCGCCATTGCCCATGCCAAGGCCGGTATTGCCGCCCTGTTGTTGCTGCATAAACGAAATCAGCAAGCCACGCGCGCCATTTGGGTCTGTCAGAATAATGCGGCTGGTTTCCGCGCCCCCAAGCTCGGCCCGTTGATGGGAATTAAGCAAAAAGTCTTTTTGGAAGGTTGTAAGCTCGCCCGTGACAGGGAAATCCATAAAGGCTTGATAGCCGCTAACGGCTGTGCGGGTCCGGCGGCCAAACACGCCGTCAGGGGAGCCTGCCGGGAAATCAAAAAAGTTTAGTGCGGTTTGCACGGCGCGGTTTTCGGTGCGCTGCGCACTGGAGGCCGTTGTATGGGTGCGGGTATTATTACGGCGGTTATTATTGGCACCCGCCACAATGGCACCACCAATGAGCGCGCCAATAATGGCAGCACCTGCGTGGCCATTTGCGGCGGCACGATTCATCGGCAAGGTAACCCCTGCGGCTGTTAGGGCCAAAATCATGGCAGATGATGTAAGATGCTTTTTCATGCTATAAACTCCTTTAATAATCATGTGAATACAACTTATACATAATGCACGATTCGGGGAAGTAAATGATTTCGAGCAAATTACGCGGATTTTTCTATGGTTGAATGGCTGATTTCGAAGGGTTTAACACCCTATCCAGATGCATTGGCGCATATGGAAAATCAGGTTATGGGCATTTTGGCAGGCACCGCGCCCGAGCAAATCTGGCTGGTTGAGCACCCGCCAATGTATACCGCTGGCACAAGCGCCAAAAAGGCGGACCTAATCGCCCCTGACAAATTTGAAGTGTTTGAAAGCCGCCGAGGGGGGGAATATACCTATCATGGGCCGGGGCAGCGCGTGGCGTATGCGATGCTCGACCTTAACAAACGCGGGCGCGATGTGCGGGCTTATGTGAGTAAACTCGAAGCATGGGTGATCGCGACTTTGACAGATTTTAGTGTGCAAGCCGGCAGCCGCGAGGGCCGTGTGGGCGTGTGGGTAGACCGGCCAGAGCACCCTGCTCTGCCCGATGGCCGCGTAGCCGAAGATAAAATCGCGGCCATTGGTGTGCGCATTCGGCGCTGGGTGACCTTTCATGGAATCTCCATCAATGTTGAGCCAGATTTAAGCCATTATGCAGGTATTGTCCCTTGCGGCATTGCTGATTACGGCGTTACCAGCTTGGTGGACCTCGGCATTCCAGCCACAATGGACGATTTGGACACGGCGCTTAAGCGATGTTTTGCCGATGTATTTGACGCCTAATCACAATCAAGAGAATGCGACAATAAAACATTGAACATTTGGCAATACTCCCGTTATATTCACAACGCACAATTTAGCATTTTTGAGGAGTACCCCATGCTTAAAGCCTTGTTTTTGACAACCTTCGTTGCCACTGGCGCCCTTTCAACCGCCGCCTATGCCGAAGGGGACGCCGCAGCCGGCGAAGACATGTTCAAGCGCTGCAAATCCTGCCACGCCATTACCAATGGTGATGAGGTGATTGTTCGTGGCGGCCGCACTGGCCCCAACCTGTACGGAATTATTGGCGAAGTAGCGGGCGTTGTTGAGGGCTTTCGTTTTGGCGAATCGATGATCGCAGCAGGCGAAGCTGGCTTGGTTTGGGATGAAGAAAACCTTGCCGAATATGTAGCAGACCCAACCGGCTTCCTGCGCGCCTACCTGAATGACGACTCAGCCCGCGCAAAAATGACCTTCAAGCTCCGCTCCGGTGGTGAAGACGTGGCAGCATATTTGGCCACCTTCTCCGAAGCAGAAGCAATGGACGGCGAAGGTGCCAGCGACTCCAACTAAGCCG
>JAJRRX010000336.1 GCA_024279075.1 Alphaproteobacteria bacterium
GGCGAAAATCAGTGACGCGCTGACAAATTTAAGCGATGCGAAGAGCCAGCAGAAATCCGAGGGGATGCTTTAGATGTTTTATATGTTTCCACAGTGGTTTGACGCCGGATTTTGGAACCTGTTCCAATATATCACCTTCCGCTCGGGCGGCGCGTTTTTTACCGCGCTGATTTTTGGCTTCATGTTTGGCCAACCCCTCATCAACCTTTTGCGCAGCAAGCAAGGAAAGGGCCAGCCCATTCGAGAAGACGGCCCCGAGAGCCATATTCTGGAAAAGGCAGGCACGCCAACCATGGGCGGTGTGCTGATTTTGGGTGCTATTCTTGTGTCTACGCTCCTCTGGGCGCGGCTGGATAATGGCTATGTGTGGCTGGTGCTGTTTGTAACCTATAGCTTCGGCCTTATTGGCTTTTGGGATGACTACCTGAAGGTTTCCAAGCAAAACCACAAAGGTGTGTCAGGCAAAATCCGGCTTGGCCTTGGCTTTATCATTGCCGCCATCGCTGGTTATTGGGTGATGCAAATGCAATCACCTGACCTTTCTGGCCAGCTTGCTTTTCCGATTTTCAAGGAATCGCTGCTTAACCTCGGGTATTTCTTTATTCCCTTTGTGATGATCGTAATCGTTGGCTCGGCCAATGCAGTTAACTTTACCGACGGGCTAGACGGCCTCGCCGTGATGCCGGTTATGATCGCCGCTGGTTCCTTTGGCATAATCGCCTATCTCGTTGGCCGGACGGACTTCACCGAATATCTTGGCTTGCATTACGTTGCGGGCACGGGCGAGCTCACCGTTTTCGTGGCGGCGCTCATAGGTGGGGGGCTGGGCTTTCTGTGGTATAATGCGCCGCCCGCAGCGGTGTTTATGGGCGATACCGGCTCACTGGCTTTGGGCGGGGCGCTCGGGGCGATTGCGGTGGCCACCAAGCACGAGATTGTGCTTTCGATCATCGGTGGGCTGTTTGTGGTGGAGTTGCTCAGCGTGGTTATTCAGGTGCTGTACTACAAGAAAACCGGTAAGCGAATTTTCCTGATGGCACCAATACACCACCATTTTGAAAAGCTCGGCTGGGGCGAAAGCCAGATCGTGATTCGCTTTTGGATTATTTCGCTGATTCTGGCGCTGATCGGGTTGGCAACGCTGAAGCTGCGATAGGCGCGTATAACGAAAAATACCGACGCTCTCCCGCCCGTCAGCCACCATTTTGCTTCGCAAAATGTGCCTTCCCGTTGGGTGTGGCCTTGCTGCGCTCGGTGCGGCGCGTCGACCAACTGTGTGTTTGAAAAAAACTTCGCCCGCACCGCGAAATCGGTCTTTTAGAAAACTCACATAAGTATTCTAGAAAAACGGAAAACAGCTTCTATTTTTCCAAAATACTCTAGGGTGAGCGAAGCGAGGGGCAACGCCCCTTTTTTTTCGAGCCAAAGGCGAGGCGTGGTCCTGTGCAGCGCACAGGAAAATTTTGGCGGTGCGGCATTGCCGCCAGTTTATTTGGTCAGTTGCGTGCCGCTAAAGCTAGCAGGGTCCATCGCCACCACCACACACGCCCCAGTGGGGCGCACGCCAAGCTAGGTGCATAAACGTTCTGAAGCCGTGTTTCCTTTGCGAATACCTGTGAAAAACGCGTTAAACCCGTGCTGTTCATGCATCGCAATCATCGCCCGCGCGCCAAGCTGGCGGGCGATCCCTTCACCCCGCCGCTCAACATCGGTTGCCAGCATGCCCCACCACGCCTGCTCGGCGTTCTGGCTGCTCGGGTGGCGCGCTGCCACCGTGGCCGCGCATCCCACTGGCAGGCCCGTGGCATCTTGAGCAAAAAGGCAAACGCTCGGGCGTTCATGCCCACGCATAAAAGCCCCCATCGGCGGCAATACATCACAGCTCTGGGTAAAATCACCAAGGGCCAGCAGGCTTTTGGCCGGGGTTCGGGCACCCACGGCCACCACAGATAACTCCGGTGGCAAGCGGGCGTTTTGCACAGCCGCGCGGCTTGCCTTAAGGGCCTCCTCCCCGCCGGCCCATGTCTCAAACTGGTCAGTTTTGAACCCCATCGCTTTAAGCTTTTGCCTGTATGCGGGCGCGGCGTTGGCTGGTATTTCGTTAATTGCGGCCACCCCCTGTAGCCGTACAAGTGCGGTATGGATGTCGATATCATCACATTCCACCGCATTTAACCCGACCACGCGCCCGTGGGATTGGAAGCGTTTGTCATCCTTCACCAATTGCCAAAGCGCGTGGGCTTTTCGCATCATGGATTGCTGGCTGGCAGAGCCAAAAACCTCCGGTGAGGGCATAGGGAATTCTCCTGTGCGTTTGATCGACGGTGCCACGGGGGCCGTGCCAATGCAAGTCGCGTAGCCTGCTGCTCGGGTAATTTCTTACCAAGGGCGCTTTTCAAATCAGGGTCACTCCGCTACCACTATGCGAGATAAGCAAACGAGGTGGATCATGATCCCTGTCAAAGGATATAGCGGTAAGCGCGTGGGTGTGCTGGCCCTTGGGCGCACAGGCCTAGCCACGGCGGCAGCGTTGCAAGCCGGAGGCGCTATGCCCGTTTGCTGGGATGATAACCCCGCCGCTCGTGCCTTGGCCGAGGTTGAGGGCTACGAGGTCGAAGATATTTCGCGCCCGCGTGAGGCCGCCGCGCTTGATCTTCTTGTCACCTCCCCTGGCATTCCTCATCTTTACCCTGAGGCCCATAAGGCCATTCAGGCCGCGTGGGATGCAGGCGTGCCGGTGGACAACGACATCGGCTTGTTTTTCCAGTCTTTCGCCAGTGACGAATGGGGGAGTTTTGACCGCTACCCAAAGGTGGTTTGCATCACCGGCTCTAACGGAAAATCCACCACGTCGGCCCTGCTGCACCACATTTTGCAGCACGCTCAGCGCCCCAGCCAGCTTGGCGGCAACATCGGCAAAGCAGTGCTGAGCCTTGACGAGGCAGCGGATGGCGAGGTGGCGGTGATCGAGCTTTCGTCTTACCAAACCGACCTTGCCCGCACGCTCCAGCCCGATGTGGCGATTTTTCTGAACCTCTCGCCTGATCATCTCGACCGCCACGCGGGAATTGGTGGTTATTTCGCCGCCAAGAAGCGCCTGTTTACGCAGGGCTTGCCGGAGCGGGCGATTATCGGGGTCGATGAGCCAGAGGGGCGCTTCTTGAGCAATGTTATTCGCGAGGGCGATAACGTGATCGAGGTCAGCACCACTCGCCAGCTTAAGGGCAACGGCTGGAGCGTGTTTATGCGCAAGGGCTTTCTTGTGGAGTGGCGCAAAGGCCGGCAAATGGCGGCGCTTGATATGCGCGGGATGGAGGGCTTGCCCGGGGCGCATAACCAGCAAAACGCCTGTGCGGCTTATGCCGCGTGCCGCCACCTCGGGCTGGCCCCAAAGGTAATTGAAGCCGCGATGGCGAGCTATGGCGGCTTGCGCCACCGCTGCCAGCAGGTGAGCGAGGCGGACGGCGTAAAGTTCATTAATAATTCCAAAGCCACCAATGCGGATTCAGCGGGCAAAGCCTTGCTGGCCTTTGAGAATATCCTTTGGATAGCGGGCGGCCAAGCCAAGGCTGGTGGCATTGCAGGGTTGGATTTCAGCGCCGTGAAAAAGGCTTACCTGATCGGCGAGGCGGCGGAGGAATTCGCAGCCCAACTTGGCGATACCCCGCATGTAATTTCTGGCACCCTAGAGGCTGCCGTTAAAGCCGCCAAGGCCGATGCCCAAGCAGGCGACACCATCCTGCTCGCCCCCGCCTGCGCCAGCTTTGACCAGTTCGAGAGCTTTGAAGAGCGCGGCGAGGTGTTTGAGCACTTGGTGCCGTAGGGTGCGTGGTCCCCACGCACCGCTGGGACACGAGCCTATCCGCAAGGCCGTCCCGCTGCTATTGCGCCACAGCGCCCCCGAAGTGCTGGCCTTTCACCACCCGTTGACGGGGATTCAACTGGTGAAGGGCACTATCGAAGCGGGGGAGCGTGACGAGGCCGCGACTAAGCGCGAGCTGTGGGAGGAAAGCGGGGTTGTGCATGCTTCCTTGAGTTATCTCGGCGTAAGCCACTCTATTGTGCAAGGGCAAAAATGGGTGTTTTACCGTGGGTCTGGCGCGGGCCTTCCCGAGCGCTGGACCCGCCATTGTGCGGATGATGGCGGCCATGATTTCCGGTTTTTCTGGCACCCGCTGGGGGCGGAATTGAAAGGCTGGCATCCGGTTTTCGAAGCGGTAATACAGCAGGTGCGGGCGTGGGTGGTTGGATAAACCCCAGCCTACCTTCGCGCTTTAAACTGCGCCACGGCCAGCCCTGCCAATATCAGCCCCAGCGCCCAGATAAAGCTGCTCGGCAGCTCCTCTTTCAGCACCACCATGCCAATGATCACCGCCCAAATAGGCACTTGGTAGTTGACCAAGGAGAGGAAGGGCGGCCCTGCGGTTTTGACGATAAACACAAGCATAATGGTCGCCAGCGCCGTCGGGAATATCCCAAGATAAAGCATGCCAGCCAGCGCAGGCAGGGTGGGGGCGGAGGGCAGGCCTTCAACCAGCAGCGCGATTGGTACTGCAATCAGCGACCCCATCAGCAGCGCCGCCGCTGAAAATGCCATCGCCTCGCCCTTAGGCGCCAAGCGGGTGATAACGGCGCCAACCGCATAGCACATGCTGGCGATCACACAGGCAATCCGCGCGATATTCTCTATATCCCCACCGCCGGATTGCAGTATCTGCGCCGGCCCAATCAGCACCACCACGCCGATAAACCCGATGCCAAAGCCAAGCGCCTTTATCGGGGTCAGCCGCATCCCCGGGATCAGGAAATGCGACAGCGGCAGCACCAAGAGTGGCACCACCGCCATGGTTATGCCCGCATAGCCCGAGGTCACGTGCTGCTGCCCCCAGCTCAGCAGCGTAAACGGGATGGCATTTGAAAACAGCCCCATGCCAAATGCAAAAAGCCACGTGCGGCGATTCTTGGGCAGCCCGATGCCCATAGCAAAGCTCGCCCCCGTAAGGATCACAGCCGCCAGCAAAATCCGCAGCGCCGCAATGGTGATGGGCGGAAAGCTTTCCAGCGCCTTTTCCACGCCCAGAAACGACGCGCCCCAGATCATGCCGAGGGCGAGCAGAAGGCTCCATTGCAAAAGGCCAGGGCGAGTCATGGGGTTTCCTTAGTATGGTCGGGCGAGGCTACAGCGCCGCGCCCCCGAAAGGAAACCACAAATCGTGATTTAGTGCATCAAATTATGTGCGCCCTAATTTCGATAAAACGGTATCTGCCGCAGATGGGCAATATCGCCATCCGCGCAAGCTCCGTCAAACACACAGCGCGCCAGCTCGCGCGCCTGCACAGGTGTGAAAGGGCCGCTGAACAAATAATCCCCCGCGTAATTGCTCAGTGAGCCGTCGGGATTCACCGAAAAGCTGATAATCCGGTCGCCATGGGCGGGGTCTCCCAAATCAATGAAATTGAGGTGTTTGTAGCCTTCAGGGTCGGGGCTGTCATTCCCGGGCCCCGGGCGGGAGGACCAATAAATCGAGAGGTTTATGTCTAGCATACCCGAGCGCTGGCCGCGCGGGCGCGGGTCTATCAGTGCAAAGGTTGCGGGGGCCGTGATGAGCTTGGAGCGGTATCCTTGGGCGATAAAATCGGCAGAGCGCTCGGCTGTGGTGTCCTCTATGGTCAGCGGTTCAATGCTGGCGAAATGGCCATAGGTTATTTTGTAGGGGCGGCCCAAAGCGTTAAGGTTATCAATATACTCACCAAAGTTTTGAGGCACCCATACAGAGAGCGCGAAACTTTGGGTCGGGAGCAGGGCGAGGAGGAGGATTCGGAGAAATTTCATCGGTTCACAGGCTCCAGAGTTCGCAAACTCTGCAAATCGTTTCTTTCGCACGCGTCGTGAAAAATGCAACGCCGCAATGCTCTTCTTTGGGCGGGAGTGAATGGCTCGCCGAAATGGACGGAGAATAGCGGAAAGCTATAGGATAAGTTTCCAGCGCGGCCAATTTCAAAGGTGAGGACTTCATCATCACGCTCGAGCAATTTGTCGAAACTTATTTCCAAATAGCCATCTGGGCTGTGATTCCCAAAACTGCAAGATGAGGAGCCATTATCCCAGACCTTCCAGATTTCGACATTGATATACCCGTTTCTCTGCCGACTAGAAACAGGGTCAATAAGTTCGAATACGGCGGAAGCTGTCAAATTTTTGGCGACAAAGTTAGAAGCTGAATAATCGTTCCTGTAGGCGTCAGTCACGTCCTCCACTTCAATTCCACCGATGGAAATGAAATGCCCATAAACGATTTGATACGGCTCTATTTTTGACCAGTCGGAAGAGATAAAGTCAACCAGATTAGAATAGAATGGAGGATAGCAGCTCAAAGCCATCGAGGGTACCAAGACAAGAAATGCAGTAACAAGAGCCTTGATCATAGCACGCCTTTCCCGCTCAGATTGAGTCGGAGTTTAAACACACGCGTTACTATGTCAATTCTCAAATAGGGTGTCTGCGCGCCAATCTGAGCCCGAAGTTTCCCATCGGAAACAAAAACCGACCACTTTCTGCCGAAACGCGACACTTTCCCCCTTGATTTGCGCCCACGCTCTGCGGTATCCCCCCCGTGGGCAGGTTGTCGGAATAAGCGCGAGCGATGGCAGGCTCAGAAATATCGCGCTGATGAAGGAGCCATCTATGAGCCTCCCTATACCGCCGCAGGTTAAGCCTGCGCGCCCTGAATTCTCTTCTGGTCCATGCCCCAAACGCCCCGGCTATAGCTTTGAAGCTGTCGCCGAACGGGCCTTTCTCGGGCGTTCCCACCGTGCCGCTGCTCCTAAGGCGCAGCTCAAAGGTGTGATCGACAAAATGGCCGAAATCCTTGAAATCCCTGCCGATTATAGGGTGGGCATTGTGCCTGCCTCTGATACCGGCGCTGTTGAAATGGCGCTGTGGTCGATGCTCGGTGCGCGCCCTGTCGATGTGCTAGCTTGGGAAAGTTTTGGCGCTGGCTGGGCGGGCGACATCGCCAACCAGCTTAAGCTTGACGATGTAAACAAGCTTACCGCCGATTATGGCGAGCTGCCAGATCTTGCGAAAGTTCGCAAAGAGGCGGATGTTGTCTTCACATGGAACGGCACCACCTCGGGTGCCCGCGTACCGAACGCTGACTGGATCGCGGAGGACCGCGAAGGCCTGACCATTTGCGACGCCACCTCGGCGGCTTTCGCGCAGGATCTGCCGTGGGAAAAGCTCGATGTCACCACCTTTAGCTGGCAAAAAGCCATGGGTGGCGAGGGGGCGCACGGCGTGATCGTGCTTAGCCCTCGCGCTGTTGAACGGCTTGAAAACTACACCCCTCCCCGCCCCCTGCCAAAGATTTTCCGGCTGACCAAAGGTGGCAAGCTGATTGAGGGCATTTTCAAAGGCGCGACCATCAACACCCCTTCTATGCTGGCTGTGGCTGATGCCGAAGATGCGTTGGCGTGGATGGAGGAGCTTGGTGGCCTAAAAGCCACCCGCGCTCGTGCCGATGCCAATTTTGGGGCGTTGCAAACGTGGGTCGATGCCTCTGACTGGGCCGAGAACCTCGTGGGTGATGCTGCCGCGCGGTCTAACACCTCGGTTTGCTTGAAAATCGCCGACCCCGCGATTGCCGCTTTGGATAACGATGCGCAAAACGCCTTCGTAAAAACCATGGTCAAACTGCTGGACGAAGCCGAAGCGGCCTATGACATCGGTGGCTATCGCGACGCCCCTGCGGGCCTGCGCATCTGGTGCGGCGCCACGGTTGACACTGCCGACCTAGAAGCCCTAACCCCTTGGCTAGACTATGCCTTTGCCACTGCCAAAACCCAATTGAAGGAGGCATAAAATGCCCAAAGTTCTTATTTCGGATAAACTCAGCACCGCCGCCGTTCAAATCTTTAAAGACAACGGGGTTGAGGTGGATTTTATGCCAGATCTCGGCAAAGACCCCGCCAAACTTGCCGAAATCATCGGCCAATATGACGGCCTCGCCATCCGCTCGGCCACCAAGGCCACGGCAGCGCTGATCAAGAAAGCCGATAACCTCAAGGTCATTGGCCGCGCCGGTATTGGCGTAGATAATGTGGATCTTGCGGCGGCGTCCGCCAAGGGTGTGGTCGTGATGAACACGCCGTTTGGCAACTCGATAACCACGGCCGAGCACGCCATTGCGATGATGTTTGCCGTGGCCCGCCAAATTCCGGCGGCGGATGCTAGCACCCAAGCTGGCAAGTGGGAGAAGTCCCGCTTTATGGGCACCGAGATCACCGGCAAAACGCTGGGGCTGATCGGCTCGGGCAACATTGGCTCCGTAGTTGCCAGCCGCGCCATTGGCCTGAAGATGAAGGTCATCGCTTATGATCCGTTCCTTTCGGAGGACCGTGCCAAGGCGATTGGCGTGACCAAGATGGAGAACCTTGACGACCTGCTCGCCAAGGCTGATTTTATCACGCTCCACCTGCCCAAAACCGACAAAACCGCCAACCTGCTCAGCGCTGAGAAGATCGTCAAGATCAAAAAAGGCGCTTATCTGATCAACTGCGCCCGTGGTGGCCTTGTGGATGAGGACGCGGTGGCGGCAGCGCTGAAATCTGGCCAGCTTAAAGGCGCGGCGTTTGATGTCTATGCCGATGAGCCTGCGAAATCCAACGTGCTGTTTGGGCTGGATAACGTGGTCTGCACGCCCCACCTTGGCGCGGCGACCAGCGAGGCACAAGAAAACGTGGCGCTTCAGGTGGCCGAACAAATGTCTGATTACCTGATGCGTGGCGCGATTTCCAACGCGATCAACGCCCCGTCCGTGACGGCTGAAGAAGCCCCCGTGCTAAAGCCGTGGATCGGCCTTGCCGAAATGCTCGGTGGTTTTGCGGGGCAGGTCACCGAAAGCCCGATCAAGGAGATCGAGATCGAGTTTGTGGGTAAAGTTGGCGAACTGAACCTCAAGCCACTGACGGCTAGTCTTGTGGCCAGTTTGATGATCCCCTTGGTGGGTGAGGGCGGCGTCAACATGGTCTCGGCCCCGATTGTGGCGCGGGAGCGTGGCATCAAAATCAGTGAAACCCGCAAGGACGAGCAAGGCGCTTTTGGCACCTATATGCGCCTGACGATCACCTCCGAGAGCCAAAAGCGCTCGGTGGCAGGCACCATCTATTCCGATGGCAAGCCGCGCTTTATCCAGATCAAGGGCATTGGCCTTGAGGCCGAGCCGCAGCCCTATATGCTCTACACCACCAATGCCGACCTGCCGGGCTATATTGGTGCGCTAGGCACAACTTTGGGCGCGCTGGGCGTGAATATCGCGACCTTCGCCTTGGGCCGTGTGGTGAAAGATGGCGAGGCGATTGCGCTTGTAGGTGTGGATGCGCCGATTAACGACGCCACGCTAAAAACCATCGCCAGCCTGCCGCAGGTGAAGCAAGCTAAAGCGCTGGCGTTTTAACGTGGCGGCGCGTCTGGCGCCGTGCTGTTTTGCAACATTACACACGCGCCGCGCTGAGCGTCGGCGCGTGTGTCAGGCGGTGTTTCCGCCAAGCCACGCCCTTAGGATATTTGGGAAATGCCTGAGAAATGGAAACCACGTTGCAGCGCGGCGCGGGAGGGGCGCTTCCACAAGCACAAGGGTGGACGCGCCGCGATAGCCGAGCGCAGCGAGGCTCCCTTACACCAACCCCAGCCTTGCCCGTGAAACATAGCGCCCCATGCCCAAGAAGCTGGCAACTGTGAGGCCAAGCGCGAGGCCAAGCCACACCCCCAGCGCATTTAGGTCGGTTTTTTGCGAGAGAAAATAGGCCGCCGGAATGCCGATCACCCAATAGGAAAACAGCGCATATTGCATGGGCACGCGGGTGTCTTTTAGCCCGCGCAACAGGCCAGCGGCGAGCACTTGCAATGTGTCTACCAGTTGAAAGGCGGCGGCCACAATAAGCAACGGAATGGCGAATTCCAGTATGGCGGCGGCATCGGTGGTTTTGAAATCCAGAAACACCGAAAGCAGCGGCCCGGCGGCGGTTACCAGCAATAGCGTGATAGCCAGCGCAAAGCCAATGCCCACGATCAGCACCGTGCGGCCTGCCATCGTGACCTCATCCGCATTGCGCCGCCCCTTGGCCAGCCCGAGCCGGATGGTGGCAACTTGTGAAAGCCCAAGCGGCACCATAAACGAAATCGAAATAACCTGCATGACAATACCATGTGCCGCCAAAGCAATGGTGCCAAACCAGCCCATCATAATTGCTGACATCGCAAACAGCCCAAACTCGGCCAATATCGAAACTCCGATCGGCCAGCCCACCTTAACCACCTCCCCAAATGCCCCCCAATCCGAGCGCCAAAAGCGCTTGAGAATGGCATGGGGTGCCAGTGCAGGGTGCCAGTTGGTAAACATCAAAAGCAAGGTCATGGAAAGCAGCGCCGAGCCAAGGCTGGCATAGGCCGCGCCCTCGATTCCCATGGCGGGCGCGCCCCAGTTGCCAAAAATCAGGGCGTAATTCAGGAAGGCATTGACCACCGCCGCCATCAAGGTGGTCATCAACACGATATGCGCCTTTTCCACCACGCCAAAATAGCTGCGCAGCACCATGATAAACAGGTTGGGTAAAAACGACCATTTTGCAATGCTCAGGTATTGGTCCGCCATCCGCGCCAGCGCAGGCTCTTGCCCGAGCGCCAGCAAAATAGGCTCGGCAAACCACATGATCGGAAACACAACCAGCGTAAACGCCGTGCTTACCCAAAACCCCATGCGCACCGCGCGGCGCAGCACGGTTGTATCTCCCGCCCCCAGCGCGTGCGCCGCCAATGGCACTACCGCTTGCGCA
>JAJRRX010000337.1 GCA_024279075.1 Alphaproteobacteria bacterium
CCGTGCGGGCAAAACCGCCGGGCCAGTCAATGCGGCTCAGGCGGGCATAGGCGCGGGCATGGGCGTCTTTCAGGCTTTCGCCCCGCGCGGTAATCGCTAGCACACGGCCGCCGTTAGAAACTACATCGTCGCCATTCCGTGCCGTGCCGGCATGAAAAACCTTAACCTGTGGCGAGCGCTCGCCCAGCCCGCCGATCACCTCGCCCTTGGCATAGGCAGCGGGGTAGCCTTTGGCGGCCATAACGATGGTCAGGGCGTGGTCATCGGCCCAATTCACGGTGGCCTCGGCCAGCGTGCCTTCAGCGGCGGCAAGCAGCAGGTCCAGCATTTGGCCGCCAAGGCGCATGGCCAGCACTTGCATTTCAGGGTCGCCAAAGCGCACGTTATACTCGACCAATCGCGGTTGGCCATCTTTGATCATCAGCCCGACAAACAGCACCCCTTGGAAGGGCATACCGCGCTTTTTCATCTCGGCAAGCGTTGGCTCCACGATCTCGTCCATGGTTTTTTGGGTGATTTCGGGCGTCATGACAGGCGCGGGGGAATAAGCGCCCATACCGCCCGTATTTGGCCCCCCATCACCATCAAAGGCGCGCTTATGGTCTTGCGCTGTGCCCATCGGTAACGCGGTTTTACCATCAGACAGCACAAAAAAGCTGGCCTCCTCGCCTGCCATAAACTCTTCCACCAGCACTGCCGCACCGTGCGCCGCAAAAATGTCGTCCAACGCCAGAAGCGCTTCGGGCAGATCCATCGCCACAGTCACACCCTTGCCTGCGGCCAAGCCATCAGCCTTGATCACAATCGGCGCGCCCTGTGCCTTCACATAGGCCCGCGCCTTGCCAAGATCAGTGAAAAACGCTGAGTCAGCTGTGGGGGCCTCGCACGCCGCGCAAATCTCTTTGGTGAAGCTTTTTGAGCTTTCCAGATGCGCCGCATCGGCACCCGGGCCAAAGCACAGAACGCCAGCCGCCCGCACGGCATCAGCCACACCCACAGCCAGCGGAGCTTCGGGGCCGATAACTACAAAATCTATCGCGTGCGCGCTCGCATACTCCGCCACCGCCGCGCCGTCTTCAATATCTAGTTGAATGCATTTGGCCACCTCGGCAATGCCCGCATTGCCGGGCGCACAGAGCAGAGTTCCACATTTCGGGTTCTGGCTGATGGCCCAAGCCAAAGCGTGCTCACGCCCGCCGCCACCCAGAATCAAAATTTTCACAATCCGCTCCGATGCGCTTGGGTTTTCCGTGTTGCCGTTTTAAGGTGGGGGAAACGCAGTTACAAGTGGGCAAAATGTCAGATTTATTTGATGATGACGAGGGCAACGCGCCCGCAATGAGCGTTTCGCAGCTTTCCGGCGCGGTGAAACGCGTGGTTGAGGGCGAGTTTGCCCGTGTGCGGGTGCGCGGCGAGGTCGGCCGTGTGTCTCGCCCCGCCTCAGGCCACCTTTATCTTGATCTCAAGGATGACCGTGCAGTGCTAGCCAGCGTGGTTTGGAAAGGCGTGGCCAGTAAGCTCGCGCACCAGCCCGAAGCCGGTATGGAAGTGATCGCCACGGGGCGGCTGACCACATTTCCAGGCCAAAGCCGCTACCAACTGGTGATCGAGAGCATTGCCCCTGCGGGCGTAGGCGCGCTGATGGCGATGCTGGAAAAGCGCAAGGCGGCGTTAGCTGCCGAGGGGCTTTTTGCGGCAGAGCGCAAGCAAGCTTTGCCATATCTGCCCGAGGTGATCGGCGTTATCACCTCGCCCTCCGGTGCGGTAATTCGGGATATTCTTCATCGGCTCCGCGCGCGGTTTCCGCGTAAAGTGCTGGTGTGGCCCGCCGTGGTGCAGGGCGATAAATGCGCTGAACAGGTGGCAGCGGCGGTGCGTGGGTTTAATAGCTTTACCGCTGGCGGAGCCTTACCGCGCCCCGATGTGCTGATCGTCGCGCGTGGTGGTGGCTCCTTGGAGGATCTCTGGGGTTTTAACGAGGAAATTGTGGTGCGGGCGGTGGCGGAAAGCGACATTCCGGTGATCACGGCGGTGGGCCATGAAACCGATACAACGCTGGTGGACCATGCCGCTGATCGCCGCGCGCCAACCCCGACAGCGGCGGCTGAAATGGCGGTGCCGGTGCGGGCGGACCTGCTGGCCGGTTTGGCGGCCCTGGATGCGCGCCGCGTGGCGGCGATGGCGCGGCGGTTGGAAACCGGCGGCCAGCGCTTGCAGGATTTGGCGCGCGCTTTGCCACG
This sequence comes from Alphaproteobacteria bacterium, assembly GCA_024279075.1. Taxonomy (GTDB): domain Bacteria; phylum Pseudomonadota; class Alphaproteobacteria; order Rhodobacterales; family Rhodobacteraceae; genus UBA3077. The sequence goes on from JAJRRX010000337.1 coordinate 2,241, forward strand.
GGCGGATGCGATTTTGGGCGAACGCCAACAGCGGCTTGATGGCTTGACCCTGCGCCTGCCCCAAGCCCTGCTTGGCTTTGTGCAACACAAACGCCTGCGCCTTTCAGAAGCCACCCTGCGGCCGCAAATGCTGGTGCAAGATGTGCAGCACCGCCGCGCACGCCTTTTGGCTTTGGCCCCGCAGTTGCCGCGCGCCTTGCTGGCAACCGTGGTGCAAAAGCGCTTGAGCTTGGGCCGCCACCAGCTGCGCGTGGCCCCGCTGCGGCAAGACATTACTCATAAACACCAAAGCCTTAGCGCGATTAGCAGCCGCATGGGCCGCAGTGGCGCGTACCAGCTTGCCAACTGGCAGCAACGGCTAGAGGGGCTAGAGCGTACACGCCAAAGCTTGAACTACCAAAACACCCTCAAGCGCGGTTTTGCCATTGTGCGCGGAGATGGGGAGGTGGTTACGACTCGAAAATCTGCCCGCAAAGCCGCAAAGATCGAACTGGAATTTGCCGATGGCCGCGTGGCGCTGGGCGCAAGTCCCGCCAAGCCAAAATCGCCTAAACCCACAGAGGGGCAAGGCTCGCTTTTTTAAGGGCGGAAACGCACACCAAATAGCGGTCCGGTGCAAAGAATAGGCACTTTATTCTGCGCCGAAAGCTCAAGCACCAAGGGTGGCGCATCGTCTTGGCTTTCGGTGCTGGTTACCGTCAGATCATCCGCATTGCCCTCGATTTCCCAGCAGAAAGGCCCGCTGCTATCGTCATAGACAAAACAAATCGCGGGGGCCTCATAGCTCCATTTTCCGTTTACGCAGCGGCCATCTTCAGCGCGCCACACTGTGCGCTGATTGCTGAAAAACTGCTCCGAGCCGTAAAATTGGC
>JAJRRX010000338.1 GCA_024279075.1 Alphaproteobacteria bacterium
ACCAATAGCCGAGCCTATCGCCCCGCCAGCCGCCGCCAATAATATCGTCGCCATTTAAGCTCTCCCCTCAGGAATCCGAAATCGTCCGGCTACTCGCCGCGCCCACGCAGGCGTGAGCGGGCTTTCCACCACCCCGCGCCCTGAATAAGCATGAATTATTTTCTCCGCGCCCGGCGTGTCGTCAGACAATATCGCCACATGCTTCACCACATTGCGCCCCAGCCGAAACAGCAGCACATCGCCAATCTCTGCCACCTCAACCTCCACCATATGCCGCCGCGCCGCAGGCAAAAGCCGCTCCACCCCATCGGTTTCCGACCAATCCGGCGTATAAGGCCCTGGCTTTTCCGGCTCCACACCATGCAGCTCCCGCCACAGCCCACGTAAAAGGCCGAGGCAATCCGCCCCGGCCCCCTTACAGCTCGCCTGATGCGCATAAGGCGTGCCAATCCACCCCCGCGCCAGCGCTACCACACGCTCACCCATTTGCTAAGCTCCCGCCATCATTCACCCCGTCAGAGCGCGGAAAATCCGCCACCCAGTCATCCCCAGGGATGGTTGGAAAGCCGCGAAAATTCAACAGGTTGGAAAATTTGACCGCGCATGTGCCATGCCGCTTATCACAACCTACCACTAGCAGCGCTTCATCGCCCACTTCCACGGGTGCTCGCAGTTCTTCCCATAGCTCGACATCACGGAATTCCACACCAGCCGCATCCACCTTCACAATCGACACAACCCCAGAATTTCCGCCACTCACCCAGCGCATATGCCCATTGGCAAACCACCCCGCATCCGCCGCGGGAACTGCATCCACCTGCACCCGCCGCGCGTTCACAACTGTAAGCACGCTTACTGTCTCCACACGCCCCGCGATCCCAAGGTCCACGCCGCAGCGCGCATCTCCCAACACCGCATCACAACTGGGCACATAGCCCCGCCCCAACGGCCTATTCAGCCCCTCAGCCAGCGAGCGCAACTCCACCTCAAAGGCCGTTACCCCCCGCCTAATCTCGCCCAGCGTCCCGCGAAAAACCATCTCCCGCACGGTCACATCATCCCAGTTCACCAGCCACTGCATCACTTCCGCACGGTCAAACTTCCCCGCCAAAATATCCGCATCCTGCAAGCCAACAGCACTCAAAGCCCCCACGGCCTGCCCGTTATCCACGCTCAGCCCCGTGCTGCTTTCCAAAGCCGAGGCATCCATGCCGGAACCTGCCAAATATACTTGTCCGCCAAACACGAGATCTCGATCATGGTCTGTAAACCCAAACGAAACCCCATCCTTGCGCAGCAACTGCCAACAGCGGCAAATCGTTGTTGCGCCCCCATCTAGCAGCGCCTGAAACTCGGTTGAAACCCCCATCAAACCCGCACCTCCACCACCGGAATCGCCGGAATTTCACCCGCCGCAAACGCGCCCGAGTTAGCCTCGATCCTGTCGGTGTCAAACCGCACCGGCACATCAAATTCATACCCCGCCGTCAGGATCGCATCCAAAGGCGGTGCCACCATAAAGCTGATCACACCCGTGGTGTAATCAATGTTGTAATGCACGCCCTCATCCTGCACATCGCCCGCCAATGCCACAGCCACTCGGCCCTCCAAGGGCTTGCTAATCACCCGCTCATAGTTAAATGCCCCCGAGCGATAATTCTTGATCAACGTAAAATCGGTCCGCACCCCGTCACCTTCACCAAACTTCTGGTCCAAAGCCGCAAAAGTCTCCGAAGGAAGGCAGGATTTAAAATCTGTCCAGTCCTTCCAGCGAAAGCCAAAAAGCTGGCCGCGCCGCGCTTCAAAAAACGAAAAAACCTCGGAAAGATCATCGAGCGAGCGCATCCCGAGCCCCGCATCATAGCGCCGGCGAGACTGCGCCCAAGGCGAGTTGCGCTCCTCAAACCCGTTAGACAGCGCAACGATTTCTGTGCGCCGCTCTGGCCCACCACTTGACCCAAACGACAACGCCGTCGGAAACCGAACCTCA
>JAJRRX010000339.1 GCA_024279075.1 Alphaproteobacteria bacterium
CCCAAACCGAATCAGCGCTATACAGAATTTGCGAAGCCAAGATTGTTAGGTTCTAACGTTTTTGACTTTTGATGTGAGGCCCTTGCCTCACCTCACTCCCCTCGCGCCCTCGCAGGCGCAACCTTTATGCCTGATCGCCCCTGTGTGATCAGGCTTTTTTTTGCCTGCGGCAATGTGCTAATGATTTATTGATCGAGATCAAGGATACTGCCCGGCAAAGGGGCGTATGCCCAATAAAAGTTCGGCCTCTTAGGGGGCCAAATTCCGTATTTGGAGCTTAAAGTGAACGACGAATCATCCCAGCCCGCCAGCCTGTATGCGGCGCGAGAGCCGATATTCCCGCGCAAAGTCAAAGGCAAGTTTCGTAATCTCAAGTGGTGGCTGATGGGCCTAATGCTTGGCATTTACTACCTCCTCCCGTGGATCCGCTGGGACAGAGGCACCAACCTGCCCGACCAAGCGGTGCTACTCGACATGGCCAACCGCCGTTTTTTCTTCTTCTGGATCGAAATCTGGCCACACGAATTTTACTTTATCGCCGGATTGCTGATCATGGCGGGCTTGGGGCTGTTCCTGTTCACCTCGGCCTTGGGCCGTGTTTGGTGTGGCTATGCCTGCCCGCAAACGGTGTGGACAGACCTTTTCATCTTGGTCGAGCGCTGGGTTGAGGGCGACCGCAACGCCCGCATCCGCTTGCTGAAGTCCAAATGGAGTGCCCGCAAAATTCGCCTTCGCCTTGTGAAGTGGACGCTTTGGCTGCTTATCGGTGCAGCCACGGGCGGCGCATGGGTGTTTTACTTTGCCGATGCGCCCACATTGGCCCGCGAGCTGGTTGCGGGCAATGCCAGCTTTATGGCTTACGGGTTTATCGTCAGCCTTACGGTGACCACCTTTATTTTTGGCGGCTTTATGCGCGAGCAAATCTGCATTTACATGTGCCCGTGGCCGCGCATTCAAGCCGCGATGATGGATGAAGAAACCCTCACCGTGGGCTATCGAGAATGGCGCGGGGAGCCGCGCGGCAAAGGTAAAAGCCGAGAGGGCGAGCAGCCGCTCGGCGATTGTATTGATTGTATGGCCTGCGTAAATGTGTGCCCCACAGGCATTGATATCCGCGATGGCCAGCAGCTGGAGTGCATCACCTGTGCGCTGTGCATTGATGCTTGCGACGATGTGATGACCAAAATCGGCAAGCCCCGTGGCTTGATTGACTATCTCGCGGTGTCCGACTTTGAGCGCGAAAAATCCGGCGAGCCACCGCGCAAGCTCTGGAAGCACGTATTCCGCCTGCGCACGCTGATTTATGTGGGCCTGTGGGGTGCGGTTGGGGCTGGCCTGATGGTGGCGTTGCTTATCCGCACGGATATCGGCCTGTCTGTTTCGCCGGTGCGCAACCCTACATTCGTTACCCTGTCTGATGGCTCCATCCGCAATGCTTATGATGTGCGCCTACGCAATATGCAGGGCGACCATGTGATGTTTAAGGTAACTGCCGAAGCGGACGAAGCGCTAGAGCTGAGGATCGAGGGCCTTGACGG
>JAJRRX010000340.1 GCA_024279075.1 Alphaproteobacteria bacterium
CACGGTTTGCACGGCGTTGCCCGCATAAATCGGGCGCTCAAACGTGTCGGCGCTTACAATGCCCGTCACATCCGAAATCACCATCACATCAAGCAAGGCCGCAACGCGAGGCATGATGTTTTTGCCGCTGGTGGTTGCCGCCGCTACGATATGTTCATAATCGCCCGCAAGGCTGACAATCAGGTCGGCGATTGGCTCGGCCAAGCCGTTGCCATAAGCGGCATCATCGGCGCATAGCACCTTGGTCACGCCATCAAGCTTGGCCGCAGCTTCCGCCGCCCCGCCGCAGCCTGCGCTGGCGCAGAGCACAGTTACATCGCCCAAGGCTTTTGCCGCCGTAACGGCCTTTGCGGTTTGGTCGACCGAAAGCTCAGCCCCGTTGACCTCTGCCAATAAAAGAACAGCCATCAGATTACCCCCGCGTCTTTAAGTTTGCTTACCAGCTCGGCCACATCGGCCACCTTCACGCCCGCACTCCGGCCCGTTGGCTCGGCGGTGTTGGTGATGGTCAGGCGCGGCGAAACATCAACGCCGTAATCGGCGGGCGTTTTCTCGTCCAGCGGCTTGCGCTTGGCTTTCATAATATTCGGTAGCGAGGCATAGCGCGGCTCGTTGAGGCGCAAATCAACGGTTACAATCGCCGGCATTTTCACCTTGATGGTTTGCAGGCCGCCGTCAACCTCCCGAGTTACGGTGGCGCTGTCGCCATCCACCGAAAGCTCGGAAATAAAGGTCGCTTGCGACCAACCCAGAAGCGCGGCCAGCATTTGACCAGTGGCGTTCATGTCGTTATCAATCGCCTGCTTGCCTGCTACAATCAGGTCGGGCTTTTCCTCATCCGCGACCGCTTTCAGCAGCTTGGCCACGGCCAGCGGCTCGATATCCTGATGCACATCATCCGCTGCAATGATTAAAATTGCGCGGTCTGCGCCCATGGCCAAAGCCGTGCGCAGGGTTTCCTGATTTTGCTTCACACCGATCGAAACGGCTACGATTTCTGAAACCGAACCGGCTTCCTTCAAGCGAATCGCCTCTTCCACCGCGATCTCGTCGAACGGGTTCATAGACATTTTTACGTTTGCCAGATCGACACCGCTACCATCCGCTTTCACGCGAACTTTTACGTTATAGTCGATCACACGTTTGACAGGCACAAGCACCTTCATAGCGCGAATCTCCAATTTTGGGCCCATAAATGGGGGTTGCGCGCGCAGTCAATCAGCATTTTTGCTGCACTGCAAGAAAAATGTCTAACGGTTGGCCCCGGGGACCCACAAAACGTCACTTTTTCCGTTATCATTGGCGGCCCGTGCGGCGACAAAAAACCAATCGGAAAGGCGGTTGAGGTATTTGATAGCGGCGGGGTTAACGGCCTCAATTCGAGATAGTTCAACGCTTAACCTTTCAGCCCGACGAGACACGGTGCGGCAGAGGTGCAAATGCGCTGCCAAGGGGGAGCCACCGGGCAAGATGAAACTTTTCAAGGTTGCTTGATCGGCGTTCATGGCGTCAATTTCGGTTTCTAGCCGTTCGACCAGCGCCACATTCACCCGTAACGGCGGGTATTCGGACTCGGCGTCTTTCGCCATATCTGGGCGGCATAGGTCGGCCCCAAGGTCAAACATATCGTTTTGAATGCGCGCCAGCGCAGCGTCCATTTCGCCAGTGCTATGCAGCCGTGCCATGCCGATGGTGGCGTTGGTTTCATCCACCGTGCCGTAGGCCGAAACACGCAAGGATTCCTTGGCTACGCGGGCACCATTGCCAAGTGCGGTGGCGCCGCCGTCACCCGTGCGAGTATATATTTTGCTCAGCGTTACCAAAGGTTAAAACCCGCGCGTGAAGTAGATCCATGTCATGAAAAGCACCACGGTGAGGAACTGAAGGCCCACCCGCCAACGCATAATTTTATTGGCGTTGCGCTTGTGGAAATCGCCTGATTTGGCAAAGCTCAGCAGACCAAGCACCAGCACGGCAGCGGTTGACAAGCCCGCCAAGATCACCAGAATAAACAGAGGGTCAGAAAACATTTTTTGCTCCTTTACATGCTAGCATATATACGGTCTAGCAGCCGCTTGGGCAAGAAGCGGCGCATGATTTCTGTTAAAACTGTTGCCTTTGTGACCATATAACGCGGCTTGGGGTTTTTGGCCTCAATGGCTTTGATCAGCGCGTCCGTAACAGCAGAGCAGGGCAGCTCAAAGCGGTCTGGGCCATTATTATCGTTATAAAGGCGGGGTAGGAGCTTGTCTTCATAGACGCTTCGCTGGGCAGAGTTTTCCCAGTCAATCCACTTCTCGAAATGCGGAATGGAGTTGGCGCGGATCTTGGTCGGAATCGGGCCAGGCTGGATGGAGATGAAACGCATTTCGTGGTCGTGATTCTCATAGCGAAGCGCGTCCGTCATGGCCTCCATAGCGAACTTGGTGGCGCAGTAAGCGCCACGCATCCTAAGCGCGGCAATGCCGAGCACCGAGGAGCAATTCACCACGCGGCCTGCGGGGCGCATAGCGGGGAGCAGGCGGTTGATCAGGTCAAACTGGCCAAAGAGATTGGTCTCGAAAATGGCGCGCAAAGCGTCGCGTGGCAGGTCCTCGGTGGCACCCGGAATGGCATAAGCGCCGTTGTTAAACAACGCATCCAGCCTGCCACATGTTCGGCTTAACGTTTCTTTTACGGCTTCTGCGATAGACTGCTCGTTAGCATAGTCTAACTGAAAGCTCTCCAGCCCCTCATCGCGCAGCCGCGCGCAGTCTGCCTCTTGACGACACGTGGCAAACACCCGCCAGCCGCGCTTGTGTAGGCTGTGGGCGGCGTCATAGCCGATGCCGCTTGAGCAGCCTGTTATCAGGATGGTTTTTTGTGTCATGGCCCCGACTATAGGCGAGGCCATGGGAAAAGCGCTAGCGCTAATTCATCTCTTCTTCGGCCACAAAACGATAGGTCGCGTGGCAGGTAGTGCAGAGCGACATTGCGCCTGCAAGCGTCGCGATAATATCATCCCCACTGGCCCCTTCAGCAGCCATTGCCCCGAGCGCATCCATGGCGCGGTGGGCGTCATAGCCCATGGTTTTTAGCTCCAGCGGCAGCTTGGCCGCCATGGTGATGCTTTCATTTTCTACCGCTATCATGCCATAAGGGCGCACAATGTCAGGAATGCTTGCCACATCGTCAGAGGTTGCCGCCAGCAGCACCGCTTGGCTGGTTTCCAGTAAGCCGCGCATTTCACCCAGCACTTCTGCCTTTTCGGCCGCGGTCAAGATCACGGCAATCCGGTCTTCCGAGCCGGTGGCGACGTTGCCGTCATAAACAAATTTGTAACCAACGTAACCGAGCGCGCCGATTAGAACGATGTTGAGAAAATATGATGCGTATTTCATTGGAACCTCCATAAGTAAGTAAGTACATACTTAAGCGCACACCCCGTGTCAAGCCACTGCCAAAGGCATTTTCCTACTGGACCGTGCGCAAGCGGCACGATACACCACATATATGGCCAAAAAAGATGATACCCCCGATATGAATGATGGCGGCATAATTACCCGCGAGCCGCTCAAGCAGGCCTTGGGTGAGCGCTACCTGACCTATGCGCTCTCCACCATCATGAACCGCGCCCTGCCCGATGCGCGCGATGGGCTAAAGCCGGTGCATCGGCGCATTCTGTATGCCATGCGCGAGCTGAAGCTGGACCCGAAGGGGCGCTACCGGAAAAGCTCGAAGATCACGGGTGATGTGATGGGTAACTACCACCCGCACGGGGATGCCGCGATTTATGACGCTATGGCGCGGCTGGCGCAGGATTTCAACGTGCGTTATCCGCTGGTCGATGGCCAAGGGAATTTCGGCAATATTGATGGGGATAACCCTGCGGCTGCGCGCTATACCGAAGCGCGGATGACTGAAATCGCGGTGGCTCTGATGGAGGGCCTGTCCGAGAACGCGGTTGATTTTAAAGACAATTACGACGGCACTCTGCAAGAGCCAGTGGTGATGCCTGCGCGGTTTCCGCACCTCTTGGCCAATGGTTCCAGTGGCATTGCCGTGGGCATGGCGACCAACATTCCGCCGCATAATCTGGCTGAGCTTTGTGACGCCGCCATCCACCTGATCCGCACACCAAATGCCCGCGATGAAACCTTAGCTGAGCTGGTACCGGGGCCGGATTTCCCCACGGGGGGCATCTTGGTGGAGCCGCATGAGAATATCTTGAAGGCCTATGCCACGGGCAAGGGCAGCTTTAGGCTGCGCGCCCGCTGGGAGACCGAGGATTTGGGTCGTGGGCAGTGGCAGATCGTGGTGACGGAAATTCCGTATCAGGTGCAGAAATCCAAGCTGATCGAGAAGATCGCTGAAATAATTAACCTAAAGAAAATCCCGATACTGGCTGATGTGCGGGATGAGAGCGCCGAGGATATTCGGCTAATACTGGAGCCCCGCGCCAAGACCGTGGATGCGCAAGTGCTGATGGAAACGCTGTTTCGGCAAAGCGACCTTGAGACACGGTTTTCGATGAACATGAACGTGCTGATCGACGGGCTGACGCCGCAGGTTTCCAGCCTGAAAGACATGCTCCGCGCTTTCATTGACCACGCCCGTGAGGTGCTGGTGCGGCGCACGCAATTCCGCCTTGGCAAGATCGAAAGCCGCCTTGAGGTGCTGAGCGGCTACATTATCGCCTTTCTCAACCTTGACCGCGTAATCGAGATAATCCGCTATGAGGATGACCCCAAGGCCATGCTTATGGCCGAGTTCGAGCTGACGGATGTGCAGGCCGAAGCCATCCTGAATATGCGCCTGCGGAGCCTGCGCAAGCTGGAGGAAATGGAGCTGAAGCGCGAGCAGGGTGAGTTGCTGGAAGAGCAAGCGGGCTTGCAAGGCTTGCTTGGCGATGTGACCCAGCAATGGATGAAAATCATCGAGCAGTTGCGCGAAACCAAGAAGCATTTTGGCAAGTCCGAAATGGGCGCGCGCCGCACCACGCTGGCCGATGCGCCCGATGTGGAAGAGGTGCCGATTGAAGCCATGATCGAGAAAGAGCCGATTACGGTGGTCTGCTCGAAAATGGGCTGGATACGGGCGATGAAGGGCCACACGGCGCTGGATGCCGAGATGAAGTTTAAAGACGGCGATCAGGGCCGTTTTATCTTCCACGCCCACACCACCGACAAGTTGCTACTGCTCGGTGATAATGGCCGCTTTTATACCTTTGCTGCCGCCAATCTGCCCGGTGGGCGTGGCATGGGCGAGCCGGTGCGGCTGATGGTAGACCTGCCGAATGAGAGCGAAATTATCGACCTGTTTATCCATATTCCTGCCCGTGAGTTGATCATCGGTTCTAGCGCTGGCGATGGCTTTGTGGTGGCGGAATCTGATGTGATCGCCCAAACCCGCAGCGGTAAGCAGGTGTTAAACGTAAAGGGCGACACCCGCGCGCGGGTCTGCAAATCCGTGGTGGGCAGCCATATCGCTTGTGTGGGCATTAACCGCAAACTGTTGGTTTTCCCAGCCGCCGACCTGCCACGCCTTGGCCGTGGCAAGGGTGTGCGCCTGCAAAAATACGCTGATAAAGACGGCGAGATGAGTGATTTGAAGAGCTTTGATCTGGAAGATGGTTTGCAATGGCTGGATGCGGGGGGGCGCACGCGCACTGTGACCGAGCTAACGGAGTGGCAAGGCAAACGTGCCGCCTCTGGCCGCATGGCCCCGCGGGGCTTCCCGAGGGATAATAAGTTTAACCTATGATCTTTTCCGCCTTAAGATGAATCCCGTTGCGCGAAATTAGCGAAAAGCTCAGGCTGGGCTGCGGGGTGCGGCCCTCAACAAGAGAAAAGCGGAAGCGAGAGAGTAGCGTGGCGAGCTGAATCTGTGCTTGCATCTGGGCAAAACTGGCCCCGATGCAAATGCGTTTGCCGCCGCCAAAGGGCAGGTAAGCGTATTTATTAATCCGCGTTTTACCGTCAAACCGGCTGGGGTTAAAGCAGTCTGGCGCATCCCAATAAAGCGAATTTCGGTGCAGGGCGTAAAGCGGGATCAGGATTTGGTCACCCTTTTTGATGGCCAGCCCGTGCAGGGTTTCGGACACCTCGGACTTGCGCACCAACGTAACCAGCCGCTAGAGGCCGCCTTATTTTCCGGTTTTCCCGCATTTATGATCCGTCTTTAACGACGTCGTTATGGACGTGTTTTATTGGGGAGCGGGTTATGCGGGGTGAAATTCTTGTTGGCGTGGAGCGGCGGC
>JAJRRX010000341.1 GCA_024279075.1 Alphaproteobacteria bacterium
GCATTGATGCCGGGCGCGTGGCTGAGGGCATTACCTCGGTGAATTACGAAGAATTTGTGGGCATGGCAGCAAGCTGTGACCGCGTACAGAATTGGCTTTAAACGCCCCTATGGGCATATCTAAGGAATACGAAAATGGCAGCATATGACGTAAACGGCACCACCGTTGAGCATGACGAAGAAGGCTACATCACCAACTTGTCCGAGTGGACAAAAGAGCTGGCAGACGTGATCGCGGTTGCTGAAAATGTTGAGATGGGCGAAGAGCATTGGGCTGTTGTGAACTTCCTGCGGGATTACTACGAGGAGTATCAAATTGCGCCGGCTGTGCGTGTTTTGATCAAGTCGATCAAAAAGTCCATGGGCCCAGAAGTTGGCAACAACAAATACATGTATGAGTTGTTTCCATACGGCCCAGCCAAGCAGGCTTGTAAAATTGCTGGTCTGCCTAAGCCGACCGGTTGTGTGTAACCCACACGCCTAATTCAGATACGATTTTGCCCTTGGCTTGGGAGAAGAAGCCAGGGGCATACCAAAGGGAGGGACTATCGTGATTTCCACGGTATATGCAGTGCTGTTCTATCTAGCCACATTTCTGATGGTGGCTGGCGTCGGGATGAAGGTGTTTAAATACGCCACTACGCCTGTGCCTCTTAATATTGTCGTATCGCCTGCGCCGCGCACCAAGCGCGGGGTGTTTTTGCGGATGTTCCGCGAGGTCATCTTCTTTGAAAGCCTGTTTAAATCCAACAAGTGGATTTGGCTGTTTGGCTACCTATTTCACTGGGGCATGCTGATTGTGCTTCTGCGCCACTTTCGTTATTTCACGCTCAACACATGGTGGTGGGTTGAAATTATCTCCCCCATTGGCAAGCTGATGGCCTTTGCCATGCTAGCGGGCCTGCTCGGCCTCTGGGCGCGGCGCATCTTCCAAGAGCGTATTCGCTATATTTCAGCCCCGTCAGACCACCTAATGCTGGCATTGCTGGTTGGCATCGCCGCCTCCGGCACCATGATGAGCTATGTCACGGGCACAGATATCATCAACGTAAAAGCCTATTTCCTTGGCCTTTTGCGTTTCCAGATTGGCGACATGCCAACGGACCCGATCTTGATGCTACACCTTGGGCTGGTGGTGATCCTGATGATCATCTTCCCTATTTCAAAGCTGCTACACGTGCCCGGCGTGTTCTTTTCCCCCAGCCGCACCATGGTTGATAACGCCCGCGATAAACGCCGCGTATCAAAATGGGCGCGAAACCTGCCGCCGCTGCCCGAGGGCATTCCGGCCAAAGAGGAGGCTTAAGACATGGCACCTTTGGACGATAAAAAAGACGTGCCGATGTTTTCGGACTACCCGTCGCAAATCCCGAAAATCGAGTGTGGGGCCAGCCTCGACACCAACACCTATAAAGCCTACCCCGAGCATAACGAAGCGCTTGGTTTTCCCGGTGAGCTGATAGACAATTGGCAGGAAGTTGCCATTGCCAAAATCGGTGAGCTGGCCAAGAAAAACCGCGCCTTTCAGGTTTACCTCGATGCCTGCGTTAAATGTGGCGCTTGCACCGATAAGTGCCACTATTTCCTTGGCACGGGTGACCCGAAAAACATGCCAGTGGCAAGGCAAGATCTGCTGCGCTCGGTTTACCGCCGGTACTATACCTTTGCGGGAAAATACTTTCCGTGGCTGGTGGGCGCGCGGGACCTTACCAAAGAGGTGCTTGACGAGTGGTATACCTATTATCACCAGTGCTCGCAGTGCCGCCGTTGCTCGGTGGCCTGCCCCTACGGTATTGATACCGCCGAAATTTCGATGGCCGCGCGGGATATTCTCGACACGGTTGGCGTCGGGCAAAAATATTGCAACGAGATTATCGCCAAGCTGAAAAAGACGGGTAATAATCTTGGCATGAACCCCAAGGCGCTACGGGCTACGCTGGAAGATCTTGAGGAAGATCTCGAAGATGAAACCGGCATTGCGGTGAAGATCCCACTGGATGTGAAGGGTGCCGATGTGCTGCTTATTACGCCGTCCGCCGACTTTTTTGCCGAACCCCATATCGAGGGCCTTATGGGCTATGCCAAGGTGTTTCATGCCTCGGGCGTAAGCTGGACCATTAGTTCTTATGCTTCAGAAGCGGCCAACTTTGGCATGTTCATTGGCTCTTACGAAAACATGCGCGAAGTGAGCTGGCGCATCCGGCAGGCGGCCAAGGATTTGGGCGTGAAACGGATTATTTTTGGTGAGTGCGGCCATGCGTGGCGGGTGGGCTATAGCTTCCTGAACACGCTGGCTGGGCCGTTTGATTTTCTGGATCAAAACTACCCAATTCCGCAGCACATTCTTGAGTTCACGCTTGATGAGATCGAGGCCGGCAAGCTGAAAATCGATAAGGCGCGCAATGACGAATTCATCATGACCTACCATGATAGCTGCAATGTGGCGCGTGGGTCATCTATGGGCCCCAAAGAGGGTGGCCAGTTTGATGTGCCGCGTGCGGTTATCAAAGCCGTGTGCAACAATTTCCACGAAATGGAACGCGATACAATCCGCGAAAACACCTTCTGCTGCGGCGGCGGGGGCGGGTTGCTCACCGATGATTTGATGGACTTGCGCATTAAAGGTGCCAAGCCTCGCATGACCGCGCTGCAACAAGTGACACAAGATCACGGCGTGAACAAAATGGCAGCGATCTGCGCCATTTGTAAAACCCAATTCGCCAAGGTGATGCCAAAATACGGCTACGAGATGGACAGCATCATGTCGGTTCACCAACTGGTGGCAAATGCCGTCATCCTTGACGGACAAGAAACAGACGAGGCCGATAAGGCCGCAGCGGAGGAAACCCCATGAACGATATTAAGCACACATTTAAGCGCTACGAAGAGGGTGCAGACCATAACGATTGGGATCTGGAAGACAAAATTTTCCAGCAGGATACCTCGTATAAATGCCCGACATACGTGCATAAAACCGCACCTTGCTCTGGCTCCTGCCCATCAGGCCACGATATTCGCGGCTGGCTCGCGATTGCGCGCGGCATGGATAAATCCCCCGTTGAGGGCCAAGCGTGGCAGGAATATGCCTTCC
>JAJRRX010000342.1 GCA_024279075.1 Alphaproteobacteria bacterium
ATTTTGGCGATGGATAATGATTTTAATGCCTGGGTGGCGGGCAAAGGCGCGGTTTACTTTACTACCGTGGAAGGCTGTGCCCGCGAGATTGATAATCTGTTTAAGGATGATGCGCTGATTGCCAAGCACCGCGCGGGGGCCGAGGCGCAATTTGCCAATTTCACTTGGCCCGCCATTTTGGCGCAATATGAGGCGCTGTTGTTGGCCGAGCACGGTTAACCCCGAAAAAAACTTATCCCCTGTTGGAGGCCGCGCTAAATTGTGCGACTAAGGAGAAAAGCATAAGGGGACGGTTATGAGCGGCGAAAAGTTTGGCAAGGGGCACCATCTGCAACTGATTGATGGCTCGGGGTTTATCTTTCGGGCCTTCCATGCACTGCCGCCGTTAACGCGTAAATCTGACGGGCTGCCGGTGGGCGCAATCGCGGGCTTTTGCAACATGCTTTATAAGCAGGTTGAGGATAACGCGGGCCATGATGCGCCAACACATGTGGCGGTTATTTTTGACGCTAAGGGCATGACATTCCGGAGCGGGATTTATCCGGCTTATAAGGCCAACCGCCCGCCTGCGCCCGAGGATTTGGTGCCGCAATTTCCGATAATTCGTGAGGCGACGCGGGCGTTTAACCTGCCTTGCATTGAGCTGGAGGGGTTTGAGGCGGATGATATTATTGCGACTTACGCGGCGCAGGCGCGGGATGCTGGCGGGCGGGTGACGATTATTAGCTCGGACAAGGATTTGATGCAGCTTGTGGGGGGTGGCGTGGAAATGCTCGACCCGATGAAGAATAAGCGGATTGGCATTGAGGAGGTTGAGGCGAAGTTTGGTGTGGGGCCAGACCGTGTGGTGGATGTGCAGGCTTTGGCGGGGGATTCGGTGGATAACGTGCCGGGGGCGCCGGGGATCGGGATAAAGACGGCGGCGCTTTTGATCAATGAATACGGGGATTTGGAGGCGCTTTTGGCGCGGGCCGAGGAGATAAAGCAGCCGAAAAGGCGGCAGACCTTGATTGATAATGTCGAGCAAATCCGCACCAGCCGAGAGCTGGTTTTGCTGCGGCAAGATGTGGAGATGGTCGAGGCGATTGAGGATTTTGAGCTGCGGGAGCCGGAGGCGGAGGCGCTGTTGCCGTTTTTGGCGGAGATGGAGTTTCGGACGCTGACCAACCGTGTTGCGGCTAAACTTGGCGCGGAGGCGCCTGCGATAAAAGAGGCGGAGCCTGAGGCCCATGCGGTGCCGACGTTGGATGTGAGCGCGGCGGCGATTGCGTTTGATCATGGCAAGTATGAGACGGTTTCCACGGCGGAGGCCCTAAGGGCTTGGGTAGAAAAAATATATGTGCGCGGCTGGGTGGCGTTTGATACGGAAACCACGGGGCTGGATGAGATGCGGGTGGACCTTGTGGGCGTGAGTCTTGCGGTGGAGCCGGGGAGTGCTTGCTACGTGCCGCTCAAGCATGTCAGCGGTGAGGGCGACCTTTTTGGCGCGGCCTCGCTGGCCGAGGGGCAGATGGATTTTGCCGAGGCGCTGGCGATTTTAAAGCCGATGCTGGAGGATGAAAGCATCGTGAAAATCGGTCAGAATATGAAATATGACCTGAAGATCATGGCGCGGCAGGGCGTTGCCTTGGGGCCAATTGAGGATACAATGTTGATGAGCTATGCGCTGAATGGCGGGGTGCATCGGCATGGGATGGATGAGCTTTCGGACCGTTACCTTGGGCATAAACCTATTCCTATCAAGGGGTTAATTGGCACAGGGAAGGCGATGATTACCTTTGACAAGGTGGCGATTGCGGAGGCGTCGCCTTATGCCGCCGAGGATGCGGATATTACGCTGCGGCTGTGGCAGGTGTTTAAGCCGCGCTTGGTGGCGGAGGGCATGAGCACGGTTTACCACACGCTGGAGCGGCCCTTGGTGCCGGTATTGGCCGAGATGGAAATGCACGGGATTAAAGTGGACAGGGCGCAGCTGGCGGCGATGTCTAACAGCTTTGCGCAGGATATGGCGGGGCTTGAGGGCGAGATTAAAGCGCTGGCGGGGCGGGATTTTAATGTGGGGTCGCCTAAGCAGCTTGGCGAGATTTTGTTTGACGAAATGAGCCTTGCGGGCGGCAAGAAGGGAAAGACTGGCGCTTATGCGACGGGGGCTGACATATTGGAAGACCTCGCGGCGGAGGGGCATGAACTGCCGGAAAAGGTGCTGGAATGGCGGGGGATGGCGAAGCTGAAAAGCACCTATACCGATGCGTTGCAGGCGCATATTCACCCTGAAACGGGGCGGGTGCATACCAGTTATGTGATCTCTGGTGCGACCACGGGGCGGCTGGCCTCGACCGACCCGAACCTGCAAAATATTCCGGTGCGGACCGAAGCGGGGCGGCGGATACGCGAGGCGTTTGTGGCGGAAGCGGGCTGCAAGCTGGTGAGCTTGGATTATAGCCAGATCGAGCTGCGGATATTGGCGCATATTGCGGAAATTGACAGCCTGAAGCAGGCGTTTTTTGATGGGCATGATATTCATGCAATGACGGCGAGCGAGATGTTTGGCGTGCCGATGGACGAGATGACGCCGGAGATCAGGCGGCAGGCCAAGGCGATTAACTTTGGGGTGATCTACGGGATTTCAGGCTTTGGGCTGGCGCGCAATCTGCGCATTCCGAGAAAGGACGCGCAGGGGTTTATTGACCGTTATTTTGAGCGCTTCCCCGGCATTCGCACCTATATGGATGCCACCGTGGCGGGGGCCAAGGAAAAGGGCTATGTAGAAACGCTGTTTGGGCGGCGGATACATACGCCGAATATCAGCGCCAAGGGGCCACATGCGGGCTTTGCCAAACGGGCGGCGATTAATGCGCCTATTCAGGGTACTGCGGCGGATATTATTCGCCGCGCAATGGTGCGGATGCCCGAGGCGATAGCAGGGCTGCCCGCCAAAATGCTGCTACAGGTGCATGACGAACTTATCTTTGAGGTTGAGGATGCGGCGGTAGAAGAAACTATTGCAGTTGTGCGCGATATCATGGAGAATGCAGCCGAACCCGCCGTAAAGATTAATGTGCCGCTCGTTGTGGATGCCGGCATTGGGCATAGTTGGGCAGAGGCGCATTAAGTGGATTATCAAAGCATAAATAGTAAGTGGGTCTATGGGCTGACGCTTATGGTGTTTGGCCGCAATTTTGTTACCTATATCATCATTGCTTTTTTGAATACGATATTCGGGATTGCGCAAGGCTTTATGCCGTTGGTCGGTATCTTTGGCATGGTTGTGATGATTTATCTTGGCGGCGTCAGCTTTTTGGTGGCGCATCGAACCATCCTGCAAGGTGAAACCATCGCCCCCGG
>JAJRRX010000343.1 GCA_024279075.1 Alphaproteobacteria bacterium
CCTGCCATTATACAAAGGAAAAGCAAAAAGTGAGGCCATGATGATTCATAACAAAAGCGCCTATCTGCGCCGCTTTGGCGGGGTTTACGAGCATAGCGAATGGGTGGCCGAAAAGGCCTTTGATATGGGCCCACCCGCACCAGAAGACTTGCCCGCGATTATGCGCCAAATCGTGGAGGATGCAGGGCACGAGGCCCAGCTTGTGCTGCTGCGCGCGCACCCGGACCTTGCGGGCAAGCTCGCCAAAACCGGCGCGCTGACATCGGAGAGCACCTCCGAGCAAGCCAGCGCAGGGCTGGACCAATGCACCGAAACGGAATTTGCTGAATTTACCGCGTTGAACGAGCGCTACAAGGCGCGCTTTGGGTTTCCCTATATCCTCGCGGTGCGCGGGCGGCACCGGACCGAGATTTTGGGCAATTTCCGTGAGCGCGTGGATAACACGCCCAAGGTCGAGTTCCGCGAGGCGCTCGACCAAGTGCACCAGATCGCAGCGCTGCGTTTTGAGGCGCTGTTTGCGGGGTAAAGGATGGTGCGTGGAGGACCACGCACCCTACATTATTTTGTGCCAAACATCCGGTCGCCCGCATCGCCAAGGCCGGGCAAAATATACCCGATATCGCTGAGTTGTCGGTCCAGCGCCGCTGAAATAATCGGCACATCGGGGTGCGCTTCTTTCATGCGGGCCACGCCTTCGGGGGCAGCGAGCAGGCACATAAAGCGAATGTCTTTGGCCCCTGATTCTTTCAGCAAGTCAATGGCGGCAACCGAGCTATTGCCCGTGGCCAGCATCGGGTCCACCGCGATCACCACGCGCTCGCTCATTTCTTTGGGCACCTTGAAGTAATACTGCACCGGTTGCAGGGTTTCTTCATCGCGATATAGGCCAACAAAGCCAACGCGGGCTGAGGGGATTAGCTCCAAAACACCATCAAGCAAGCCGTTGCCCGCCCGCAGAATCGAGATCAGCGCCAGTTTTTTACCTTCAAGAACAGGGGCTTCCATAGCTTCCATCGGGGTTTCGATGGGGGTGGTTGTCATCGGTAAATCACGCGTAACCTCGTAAGCCAGCAGGTGGCTAATCTCGCGCAGAAGCTGGCGAAACTCGGCGGTGGAGCGGGTTTTCTCGCGCATTTTGGTGAGTTTGTGCTGCACCAGCGGGTGGTTAACAAGGGTGAAATGTTGCATATCAGGCTCCGTTAAATGTGGCCAGCAGCTTAGCGCGAGTCACCTCGTCACAAAATGCGGCCTTCATGGCTGCTTGGTTGATCGCGTCAAAATCAGCCTGCGTCCAGCCTAATTGCTCGGACAGGCCGCGATATTCAGCGGTCATATCGGTGTGAAAATAGGGCGGGTCATCTGTCGAAACGGTAACGATAACGCCGGAGTCTCGCAGGGCGGTGATCGGATGCGCTTTTAGGTCGGCAAAAACCCCGAGGGAAATGTTTGAGCCAGGGCACACTTCCAGCACCACAGCCTCAGCCGCCAACCGCTCAACCAGCGCTGGGTCCTCAATGGAGCGCACCCCGTGACCGATGCGGCTGGGGCGCAAAGCATCCAAAGTATCCAGCACGGAATCCGCCCCCTCGACCTCGCCCGCATGGCTAGTCAGACCCAACCCCGCCTCGCGCGCCATATCAAACGCATAGGCAAAATCAGCGGCGGCAAACTGGCTTTCATCGCCGCCCATGCCAAAGCCCGTCACCAAACCACCAGCAGTTTCAGCGCTCATCCGTGCCGTAATTTTTGCCTGCTCCGGCCCCATATGACGTACGCATGTGGGGATAAAGCGCACCTCCACAGGGCTAGCCTCCGCCGCTTCCGTCATCGCCGCGAGATATTCCTTCCACGCCACAAGGTCGCCCCCACCGCAGAAATCCGGGGCCAGAAAATGCTCGGTATAGACCACACCGTGCGACGCCTGCTCTTGCAGCACCGCCGCCATCAGCCGCCCAAAATCCTCGGGCGATTTCAGCACTTCGCAGGCGCGCTCATAGGTGGCGAGGAACTCGACAAATGTCGTCCAAACATAAGCGCCGTTTTCATCAAAAACGCCATCCATATTAACTCCCTTTTCTTGCGCCAAACGGCGGATAAAGGCGGGCGGGGCCGCGCCTTCCAAGTGCAAGTGCAGTTCGGTTTTGGGTATTTCGCTAAAGTTCATAAAAAGCTCTTTCCGTGTGTACCGGGGGCCAGCCCCAAGTGTTTTGCGATGCTTTCGCCAACATCCACAAAGCCGACCTGCCCGAGGTTGCCCTGCTTTGAAAGCCCCGCGATCAACACCGCTACCCGCTCGCGCGTGTGCTCGGTGCCAACCCATGTCGGGTCATTACCGTGGTCAGCCGAGATCATCAAGAGGTCGCCCGCGCGCAATTTGCTGGTGATTTCGGGCAGGCGTTTATCAAAATCCTCAAGGTGGCGGGCATAGCCGGCCACATCGCGGCGGTGGCCATAGAGGCTGTCAAACTCGACATAATTGGCAAACACAAGGTCGCCGTCTTGTGCCGTATCCATCAGCGCGACTGTATGGTCCATGAGCGCCATATCATCCTTGCCCTTAAAGATTTCACTGATCCCCTGATGGGCAAAAATATCGCCGATTTTGCCCACGGCCAGCGTGCGGCCACCCGCCGCCACCACCCGATCACAGATCGTTGGCTCGGGCGGCGCAATGGCATAATCGCGGCGGTTTGGGGTGCGCTTGAAGCTGCCAACCTCGCCCAGAAAGGGCCGTGCAATCACGCGGCCGATCATCATCGGATGGAATATCTCGGCGGCAATCTCACAAATATCTAGCAGCCGTGCCAGCCCGAAGCTTTCCTCATGCGCGGCGATCTGGAACACGCTATCGGCAGAGGTATAGCAGATTGGCTTGCCACTCTTCATATGCTCCTCGCCCAGCTCCTCGATGATCGCGGTGCCGGAGGCGTGCTTGTCCCCCAGAATGCCCGGCAGCCCCGCGCGCTCAATGAATTCGGCCAGTTTATCGGGCGGGAAGCTCGGCTGCGTATCAGGAAAATAATGCCAATCAAACGGCACCGGCACGCCAGAAAGTTCCCAGTGGCCTGTTGGCGTATCTTTGCCCTTGGAAACCTCGTTGGCCACGGCAAACAGGCCCTTGATGCCTGCAAGCCCCGCGGGAACCTCTCCGCAAGCTTCCTTCGCCGCTGCGCCGAAACCTAGCGCATCCAAATTGGGAAGGTATAGCGGCCCTTCGCGGTCCACATTCGCTCGCCCCGCCGCGCATTCCGCCGCGATGTGGCCCAAGGTGTTGGAGCCTTCATCGCCGAAAGCGTCGGCATCCAGCGCGCCGCCGATGCCCACAGAATCCATAATCAGAAAAAATGCCCGTGCCATTAGCTTATCCTTTCAATGATCAGCGGGGCCTCTTCCGGCACCGCCTCGCCAATTGCGTAAGCCGCAAGCACACGGCTTTTGGCCTCGGCCAGCGCCTCTTCTGTGCGAGCATGCACCCGCGCAATTGGCTGCTCCGCGTCCACTTGCTGGCCAATGCCCGCCAGCCAGTCGAGGCCGACCGCATAGTCAATCGGATCAGATGAGCGCGTGCGCCCACCGCCCAAAGCGACCACAGCCATGCCAACGCCCTTTGTCTCGATCGCCTGCACAAAGCCTGAATTTTCCGCGTAAATCTCCGCCACCAGCGGGGCCTTTTCAAGATAGCCCTCCGCCTTTTCTACAAAATCCGTCGGCCCGCCCAGCGCGTTGACCATCTGGCCAAACCGCTCTGCCGCCTTGCCGGACTGCAGGGCGTCCAGCATCATTTCAGCCCCGTTATCAGGGGTTTTCGCCAGCCCCGCATTGGCCAAAAGCTCGGCCCCCAGCGCGACAGTTACATCCCACAATCGATTATCAATCTCTTTGCCTGTCAGGAAATCCACCGCGTTTTGCATCTCCAAAGCATTGCCCGCCGCCTGCGCCAAAGGCTCGTTCATATCGGTGATCAGCGCCGTGGTGCGGCAGCCGGCATCATTGGCCACCCGCACAAGGCTCTCGGCCAGCTCCCGCGCCCGTGGCAGGCTATCCATAAACGCGCCGGAGCCGCATTTGACATCCAGCACCAGCCCCTCCAGCCCCGCCGCCAGCTTTTTAGACAGGATCGATGCGGTGATCAGGTCCACCGATTCTACCGTGGCCGTTACATCGCGAATGCCGTAAAGCCGCTTATCCGCTGGGGCAACGTCCCCCGTTTGGCCAATGATCGCACAGCCGACCTCTCGCGTCACGCGCTTAAGGGTCTCGATATCGGGCTGGGTTTGATAGCCCGGAATGGCATCAAATTTATCCAGTGTGCCGCCGGTATGGCCAAGGCCACGGCCCGAAATCATTGGCACATAAGCGCCACAAACGGCCAGCGCGGGGGCCAGCATCAGCGATACATTATCCCCCACACCCCCCGTGGAATGCTTGTCGAGCACTGGCCCCGGCAGGCCCCAACTTAGCACGTCGCCACTATCGCGCATCGCTTCTGTCAGCGCCACCCGCTCGTTGAGTCCCATCTTCTGAAAATAAACCGCCATGGCAAAGGCCGCCGCTTGCTCGCCGCTGACGCTACCATCACTGACCCCGCTGATAAAAAAATCAATCTGTTCGCGGCTCAACGCTTGCCCATCTCGCTTGGCCGCGATCACCTCTTGCGGCAGCATCACTTTGCGCCTTTCAGGTGGGCGGGGGTGAAAGACCCGGGCAGAAGCTCGCCGAGGGTGACTTCGCCAATTACGCCTGTTGGGCTGGCCAGAATAATCACCGTGTCCGGCGTACCAAATTCGGAGATTTTTTGTCGGCAGCCACCACAGGGCGTGATCGGCACATCACTTTCAGCCATCACCAGAATCTCGACAATATCGCCTTGCCCTGCCGCTACCATGGCCGCAATCGCGCCTGCCTCGGCGCAGGTGCCCTCGGGATAGGCCACATTTTCCACATTACAGCCCGCAAACACCTCGCCAGTGGCCGTGCGCAAGGCTGCGCCGACTTTAAAATTGGAGTAAGGCGCATGGGCGTTCATGCGCACTTCTTTTGCGGTTTTGAGTAAAGACATGGGGGCCCTCATGTGTTGCTAAAAATTGATCATACAGTCAAATTAGCTGCGCTTGCAAGCCTGCCTAAAGCGCTAGAGGTTGATTTTCTAGGGTAATATTCCGAGGCTTAGCGCCCAGCTTTGCGCCAGCTTTCGCGCTTGCGATAGAGCGTGGAGGGCGAAACGTCGAGCATCCGCGCGGCTTCTGGCACCGAGCCGTTACACTCGGAAATGGTGGCCTC
>JAJRRX010000344.1 GCA_024279075.1 Alphaproteobacteria bacterium
ACCGCCTGTTGAGCACGCTCGACACCCTGCGCGTGCGCACCCAGCAGGCCCTTGTGCCACTGAGCAATTTTGTAACCCGCACGCCGGTTCCAAAGCTTGGCCAAATCAACCGCGTTGATAAATCACGCTATTTCAGGGTTTTGGCGGGTGTGGCTGAAGGCGTGAATGCGCAGGAAGAAACCGCCAAGCTGATTGAATGGCTGGAAAATGAAGCCGAGCTGCCCGATAGCATAACATGGAAATTCACCGGCGATACCGAGGACCAAGCCGAAACGCAGGCCTTCCTTGGCTCCGCCTTCCTCGGCGCGCTCGGGTTGATGTTTGTCATCCTTTTGGCGCAGTTCAACTCGTTTTACCAATCCAGCCTCGTGCTGCTCGCCGTGGTGCTGTCCACCACAGGTGTGCTCATCGGTATGCTGGTGATGGACCAAGCGTTTTCGATGATCATGACAGGCACAGGCGTGGTGGCGCTGGCGGGGATTGTGGTGAATAACAACATTGTGCTGATCGACACCTATGATGAGTTCAAAAAATACCTGCCCAGCCTGGAGGCCATAACCCGCACCGCCGAAGCCCGCATTCGGCCCGTGCTGCTCACCACCATCACCACTATGGCGGGCCTCGCGCCGATGATGTTTGGCCTGTCGCTGGATTTTATAAACGGCGGCTATAGTATTGATGCGCCCACCGCGCTGTGGTGGAAGCGACTGGCCACCGCCGTGGTGTTTGGCCTTGGCATTGCCACGGTGCTTACACTGGTGATCACCCCGGCGCTGCTGTCGCTACCCGTCTGGATTTCGCGCGGGGCTTACGGCACCTTGGGAGGCCTCACCGCGCTGGTTAATCGCCGCAGCCAACGGGCCGAATACCGGCGCCTGCGCAAACGGGCCCGCAAAACCAAAGCGGTGGATGTGGTGTGGGATGCGGAAGGTGCCACACCCGCAAGCAGCATCAAGTAACACCTCCAACGGCTCCCGCCGGTCGGACGCCGTGCAGCAAGCTGCAAGTCGCCTCCCGTTGGGCCTAGCCTCGGCTTCGCCATCGGCAAGGGGGGTTCCCCCCCTCTGCGCAAGCGCATTCACCCCCTTGAAGGGCAACCCTCGCGCATGCACCGTCGAGCGCAGCGAGGCCGTGGCCCGTTAGGGCCTGCGTTTTTCGCCTTCGAAAAACCTGCCATTGCCGAGCGGGGGAGGCTTCGCGCGCCCTCTCGGCAAGCACCAAAGTGGCGGCCCTCCCCGAAGTAAAGGCAAGTTGGCGGGACAAAAAGCTTTCTTCCGAAATCCTGTTCCAGACCGCGCCAAAACCCGTGCCGCGATCAACCTCACTAATCCAGTTTAGTGGGTCAATATTGATCCAAGCTTATCTCATGTTTGCAATGGGATAACATAAATACGAACACAGAAAACTATCGCAGAATTGGCGGTTTATTCGGGTCCATTCCCGGGGCCAGCGGCGCGGGGGCTTTGGGCAGCACAAGCTCAGGGATTTCAAACCCCAGCCCTGCGCGCTCGAAGCGCTTCAAATGCGCATCATCCGCTGCCAAAAAAGCCAAATCCAGCTGCCCCGCCTCAACGCCGCTAAAACGCAGTGCTTCAGAGAGCGCCTCGGAAACGCCAGTTTTCGCCGCCTCTGGCACATTGACCAGCGCCAGCATATGCCCTGCCTCGCCGCCCTCATAGCGCACCGAAACCAAGTGCGCCGCGCCCACAACCCCGCCCATATTGGCCAGCTTGCCATCCAGCGCCTGTATCAAGGCCTCCGGCACGCCCACCGGCTTGCTGATCTCCAGCGGCTTGGCCTCCACCGCTTCGTCCTCGCCCATCGCGGCCTCGGCCAACCAATCCACGGCTTCAACAGGCAGCACCATCGCGCTTGGCGCTTCGCCAAGGTTCAGCCCGATGCCCACGCCTTTCCCTGCCAGCATGCGGGCAATGCGCCGCCCAGAAAGCGCAATGTAATCGCTTGGCGTATCGCTAAACGCTGCCATGCGCTCTTCAAGGTCAAACACCAGCACCAGCGCGCCGTCTGAGGTTTCGATGACCAAGGGCTGCGCCTCGTCTTGCACCATCTCGCTTTCGAGCAGTAAAAACAGCTCTGCCTCCAGAAAACGGGCATAAAATGCAGGGGCCTCGGCCTCGTTTTGCTGCATGGCCAAATAAGTCAAATCCAACGGGGTATGCATATGCGCTCCTTTCCGGAGAAATCTTGCCGCAGCGGGCGGAAATTTCCGACTCTGATATTGTTCTGCGCGCGGGTCTAGCCTATCTAGGGTCAAAGTGCAAAAGGGAGCCACCATGTATCGCGTCTGGAATTTTTTAACCTCTTATTCGCTATTGCTTATAATTGGTGCGCTTATAGC
>JAJRRX010000345.1 GCA_024279075.1 Alphaproteobacteria bacterium
CGAAATCGAGGCCAAAGAGAGCCTATCGAAGTTTATCGGGATGGAAATAATACGCTCCAGCTCAAGAAAGGCTGGCGCAGGCTAACCGCACTCCGGCAGCTCTTTGAGCAGACGAGAGACGAGAGATTCTCAAAGGTTTCAGCACGGGTGGCTGAAAGTGGGGCTGATCGCCTTGACCTCTATATTGACATGGTCGAAGAGAATATTATCCGAGAAGACCTGACCTTTGCTGAAATGGCTAAGCTCGCAATCGTTGCCGCAACAGAATTCGAGGGCACAGATGCCGAGGGTATGGTGAATACGTTGTATAGCTCTCTTCATAAAATGAAGCGCTCATATATTAGGTCGTTTGTTTATCTATTGGAAGAATTGGGGGATGCGCTTAAATGGCCCAAGGATATCTCACGGAACCTTGGTGTGGATGTTGCGCGGAAGCTGAAATCCGACGGCGCAGGCGGGCTGGCTTCTGGCTTGGCGCGCGCAGTAGACGCTGATGAGCAGATCGCTTTGTTAGTCAAGTTTGTGGCGACTGATGGTAAACGAGCAGCACCTCAACCTCGATTGCGTAAAGAAAAGTTCGAGTTTCATGTGGGAAAAACCAAGGTGACCGCTCGCAGTGGTGAGTGTCGAATTGTTGACAATGTCGATTATGCGCAACTTCCTAAAGACCAGTTGGAAAGAGCTATTCAGGCGTTCCAAAAGGTTCTGAAAGAGTAGGGTAACCCACGGGTTACTCCTGATTTGAGGGTGCGTTATCCGTTACGTTGGCAAGCGCGCGAGGCGGCCCGCCGTTTCCGGCATCCTTCGCAGGCTGTGGCTTAGCCGCTCTCGCCAGCGTGGCCCGAGGGCTTTGGCGTCGACGTAGGCTTGCGCTAGATCGTCGGGGCGGTCTTCGCTTAGCGCTTCAATCAAAAACGCCGCCTGTGCCCGGTCTTTGCCGGATTTGAGGTGGTCATCCCCGCGACGGTGGGCCGCCACGATCAGCTTGTGAATGGCAAAACGCTCGGGGCGAGGGATTTGCACAAGTACGCCGGATTGGTAAATCGCTGCGGCCTTGATAGGCTCGGCGAGCAGGTAGTTCAGGTGGTGCAGGGCCTGTGCTTGCACACCAAGGGCGGGCAGGGTGCGGATGCTCTCGGCCTCTTCAAAAGATGGCGTCAAGAACTCCACCAGCAGCCCCGATTGGCTTTGCCTCCAGCGCCAAGTGCTGGCCTTTTCTAGCCCGGGCACCGGATCAAAGGCAAAATCTCCCAGCACCTTTTGCAGCGGTGGCGAGACCACATCATCCAGCGCCAACGAGAGTCGCGCAAAGCTGGCGATATCAATATCGCCTGTTTGGGCCATTTGATCAAAGCTATAGCGCAACCCAAGCACACCCTCATAAAGCCGGAAGGCATGGGTGCCGATCACCGTGCCACCCAGCCGAAACACCCCCGCCTTGGCTATGGCATTGAGCAGGCTGCCGGTGGCGCGGTCCATATCCATCAGTCCCTCGGCGCGCAGAATGCGGATCAGGCGGGTGCGTTCGATGCGGCGGGATTTGGCCTCGGATTTCAGGCCCGTGATGCGCTCCATGCGGGCGCGCAGAGCGGGGGTGTCTTCACCGATATAGGCTTTGTGCACTTTGGTGCCAACGCGGTAACTATCATACCAATAGGCCTTGTTGCCTCTGGTCACCAAGCTTGGCGCGCCGCGAATTTCAGAGACGGCCTCGTCTTGCAATAGGCGCAGAAGGTCGTGGTAGGCGGCATGGGCGATGTGGGAGTGGGGCGTCATGTTCAACAGTTTCCAAGCGTGTTGAGCACTACCCTATAAGGTCGGTCGCCGGGTTATCCTTAAGTTCAACATCATCATAATACTTCTGGGCCTGCGCGGCGGAACGGTGGAGGCTGAGGCGCATGGCGGCTTGCAGGGGGGTGCCCTTATTGGCGGCTTCGGTAAGGAAGCCAGAGCGCAGGCCGTGGGGGGAGGCGAAGGTTTTGTCGTAGCCGGCGTTGACCAGCAACCGCTTGAGGATTTGGCGGATGGCGTCGGGGTTCAGCGGACGGCTGAGCACGGTGCCGGATTTGGAGATTGGGCGGAAGAGGGGGCCGGTGGACAGGTGCGCGGCGTGGAGCCAGTCGCGTAAGGCGCGGGCAGGGCGGCCTTTTAGCAGCAGCTTTGGGGTGGCGCCTTTGGCGGTGGTTTTGGTTTCCAGCAGGCGGATGTGGACGAGGTCGTTTTCCAGTGTGAGGTCTTCGACATGCAGGCCGGTGATCTCGGAGCGGCGGCGGCCACCAGAGGCCCAGCCTAGCATCAGAATGGCGCGGTCGCGGGTGCCGCGTAAGGACGGGTCGCAGGCGGCGAGCAGCTTTTCCAGCACCTCAAGGGTGATCGGATTGTTGGATTTCGGGGCAGGGGGCCTGGCCGCCGCGCGGCGAGCTTTGGCGCGGGCTTGGCGTAGCAGCGGGGCCTCAAACGGGCTGGTGAGGTTGCGCATGCGGTGGAAGGCGGCCCAGCTGGCGATGCGGCGATCAAGCGTGGCGGGGGCGGGGCATTTTAGGGATTTTCGCAGGCCCTTGGCGATGAGGGTGTCGGCGGTGGCGCGAGCGGCGTCCTCGGCCTCAAGGTCTCGCGAATGGTCGAGGATGAAGCGCAGGGCGATTTCTTCGGATTCAGGCCATGCTAGGGGCGCGCCTTTCCAAGCCTCAATGTAGAGCAGGTCCCGCTCATAGGCACGCAGGGTGTTTTCAGGGGTGCCACGGGTGTAGAGGTCGAGCAAGGCCTGTTCGTCTTGCAGGGAGAGGTTTGGGGCGTGGATGAGCTGGGTCATGGGGTTGCCTTGTGGTATGACTTGGTGCTACCGTGGGTGTAGGAGGCCGATATGACGGTAAAAACTTCAATTTCACTGCGGGATAGCACGGA
>JAJRRX010000346.1 GCA_024279075.1 Alphaproteobacteria bacterium
AATCGTCATCGATTTGCGGAAATCCTTCAGCGAAGGTTGCCCCAGCGCGCCGATTTCAAACACCGTGCGGGCCCATTTTTCGAACTCGAAATCCCATGTCACGCCGCGCTCCAAGGTGATCGGGTCAAATTTGACCAATCCCGGGCCGATATGCTGGATATTCGGGTCACCGCCTTCGCGGTGGGTTACGGTATCCACCGTTTGCTTGAGTGCAGAAACGTTATGCACACCAAGCACATAGCGCTCGTCCCACTTCACCCGAAAGCGGAAGTTTTTGTAGGGTTCAAAGCGGTGGGTATTTACGGCAAATTCTGGCATAATTTAATCCTCACACATCTTGCTGTCCGGCCATCTGTTGCAGATGGATGACCACAAATTCAGCAGGTTTAAGGGCCGAAAACCCAACCCACAGATTAACCACACCCACATCAATATCGGCTTGAGTCGTGGTTTCGGAATCGCATTTCACAAAATAGGCGTCGTTTTTCTTTTCGCCCTTGAAATACCCTTGCCGGAAAAGCCGCCCCATAAAGGACCCGACATTCTGGCGAATTTGGCTCCAGAGGATATCCCCGTTGGGCTCAAAAATCACCCATTGCAAGCCGTCATACAGGCTTTGCTCGATATACATAGCGGTGCGGCGGACGGGGATGTATTTGTATTCGCTGGCAAAATCATCGTCACCATCCAGTGAGCGCGCGCCCCAAGGGCGCACACCGGCAGGGGCGCGCGTGATGCAGTTTACCCCGCGCGGGTTGAGCATGCCAACCTCGCCGTTTGATAGCTCGCGCTGCACGCCGGTTACGCCGTAGAGCGGTAGGTCTTGCCCCGCGAATGCTTTAAAAACCCCGCGCGTGGCATCGGTGCGGGCGGCCAATCCGGCCATAGCACCTGCAGCGCCGATCGCCACTTCGCGCCCGC
The DNA here is from genome assembly GCA_024279075.1 of Alphaproteobacteria bacterium. GTDB lineage: Bacteria > Pseudomonadota > Alphaproteobacteria > Rhodobacterales > Rhodobacteraceae > UBA3077. The sequence continues at coordinate 922 of JAJRRX010000346.1, forward strand.
CTTCATTGATCAGGATGCGCGGGTAAAACAGGCCTGCGTAATCTCGCGCCATGCCAGTGCGCACGGTGTTAACTTCGGTCGACATTTCTTGCGGTGTTAGATTTGCGGGAGGGTCTGTAAACAAAAAGGCCCGCCTTGCCCGGCAAAACGCTGAGGCGGCCCCATAGAGCGGCAGCATATCTTGCGCGGTTTCGCGATCAGGCGGCAAAACCATCAGATTGAAGATTTTTACCTCGCGATCAATGATCGAATAGGCGGCATCATAATCGGCTGGTAGCGGCGTGGCCCCATCAGACGCTGGCCCCGCAGCCGGAATTTGGCTGCCAGCAATGCCGCCCGCCCCGAGCTGAAAACGCGATACATCTGTGCGCGCCAAGCCAGCATTGATGGTTGGCAAATCGGCGGGGGCGGTTCGCACGCTCGGCAGGGTCAGTTCGTCAGCCCTACTTGAAGTAATGGAAAGCCGAAGCCCCATAACAGAAGCCCGCCACGGGTTCAGCGTCGGGTTGGCTGAATTATCGGCATTGATCGCATCGCGCATTTGCAGCAAGCGTTGCCGCACCCCGTCACTATTGCCATTTTGGCTACTTGCGGGGGCGTATGTGTCAAGAATGATCGGGTCAGCGCCAACCACACCGGCGGCTAAGGCCAGATCAACCTGCCGCGTAGCAGCGGCCCCGCCCGCATCGAACCCATCGAGATCAAGCCGGACAATCTGGGATTTGGCGGTAAAGGCCAGTGCATTAAGCGCGGCAAAACTCGACACCGCGATTTGGATGCCATTTGGCGCGGGCCGCCGATGGGCATGCGCCCCAATTTCCACCCCGCCTTGGCCGGGGCCCATCATCAGCGCCACCGAGAGATCTTTGCCGCTAATGGCGTGGCGCACCTTAATATCGCCACCTGTCGTTGAGGTGATTTGCAGCATGCCGGTGGCATCGCCGCCAACACTGCCCGCGTTTTCTAGGGTCACATTTACTGCGATGCCGGGGGTGCCGCTATCGGTATAGGCTTGCGTGACCCTGGCTGAAATAACAGACAACACTTCATCGGCATAAAGCTGGTTGGCACTGCCTGCCCCTACCAGCGCAATGGCCGCTGCGCGGTCGCTCAGGTCAAGGGTTACATAGGGTAGGCCATCCACCGATAGGCGCAAATGGGTGCCGCCCGGTGCGCCTGCCGTTGGATCAAAAATCGCGGCCAGCGAGGCCTGCGCTGATGGGCGGCTGTTTCTGAACATGTAGCGGCCGCCAAGGCTCAGCCCGTTTTGGGCGTCGGCTATCGGATCTCCCAAATCAACGGCGCTGGCAAGGGCGGATTCCTGCGTTATGTAGTCGGGGGCATAAAGTGGGTCATTTGCGTCCATCGTCAGGTTTTGAAAGCTTTCCACCTCGGAGGCAGCAACGATGCCGGCAGCATTCGGCGCCCAGCGATAAAGCTCAAGGTTAAAGCGCCCTTCCGGCTCCTCTGCGGGGTAAGACACCACGGCTTTTATCTGCTCGCCACTGGCCCCTGCGGCTTTGGCTGAGAGGGTAAGCACAGCGGTGCCATCTTCAGCGCGCAGGCTGACAGAGGCGCTTGTGGCCCCATTGGCGATGCGCATGACATAGGTATCCGAGCCGCCATTAACGAAAAACATCCGCACATAGCGCGCCATATCGCTAACAGCATTACTATCGCCAAAGTTGCGGGTGAATTCGGTGAAATTGGTTAGCCGAACGGGCTGGTTGATCGGGCCTTTTTGGCTGCGACCAACAAACATGCCAACGGAGGTGCTTGCGCCGGCTATCGGGCGGACGCCGCTTGGCTCCTCTACGATATAAACGCCGGGATGGGTAAGTGTAACCATGATAATCGCCTATCTGTAGGGGGTGCATTCACAACGG
>JAJRRX010000347.1 GCA_024279075.1 Alphaproteobacteria bacterium
AGCCGCCCACCGGGGGTATCGCCCGTAAAGCGGTAATCGCGCTTAACCGAGCGCATCCAGTCATCCGGCGGGGTTGGCATGGTGACAGGGTCGCCAATATCCGTGCGTAAACTAAGCATATCATAACCAATGGCGCGGCTAGCAGTGATCAGGCTGCCTTGCAGGGTCATGGTTTGCTGCAGTTGCGAGGCATAGGTGACAAAGTCATCATTCACCGCACGGGCATACAGTAAAACGCCCTTGGTATCCTCACCGACACGGGCGCGAATAATAGCCAAGCCGGTGTCTTTGATCTTTGCAAAGGTGATCACAATCGGCGGGCGGGCGGCAGCTTCGGCTTCAGCGGCTGCGGCTTCTTGCCGCGCGCCGGGTTTGACCTTTTGCCAAACGGCTGAAAGTACAGGGTTGGTATTGCCGCCACTTGAGCAGGCAGAAAGGCCCGCAAGTAGGGCCACGGCCGCAAATCTCATTGCCAATAGGCCCCCCAAGTTTCGTAATAATCGGTGGTATCATTGCCCCGAATGCTCGGGTAAAGCCTATTGCCGATGTTAAGCCGCGCGCCGCCATCATTGCCATAACCGCCAAAGGAAACCGTGGTTGCGGCTTGGCTTTCAAACGGCAAGGTCCAATTAAACGGAATGCGCAGGCGAATGCCTTTATCAAAATTGCCATCGCCAAAATCAGTAAAGCTTACATCAGTCAGGGTCATATAAGCCGCCACTTCCCAGCCATTGGTGAACTGGCGCGAAAGCGTGAAGGTGCTGCCCCAATCGCCCGCCAAATAGCGGCCAACATCGACCTGCGCCTCCAGCCCGTTCCAGCCAGTATTCCAGTAGATCGAGGCAAAGCCCGTCACCGTTTCGTAAGACTGAAAACCAAGTAGTGAGTCAAATTCGCGCTGCTTCACATAAGCAATTTCCGCCCCGAGGCCCCAGTTTTGGGTTGATGGTTTCCATAATAATTCGGCATCCACGCCGCCAAACATCCGCTCCAGATAACCAGCCGAAAACCGGGCATAAAGGCTTGGTGCCAGCTTGGTTTGGAAGTCCGCCGTAAAGCGCTCCACCACCGGCCCTGTGCTATCATAAAGCGTGGCGTCAGAGCGCACATGCTGTAGCGGGCTTAGGTTTACCCCGGCACTTGCCCCGATATTGCCAATCAGCTTTTGCGTAACCGACAAATTAAGCCCAAGCGCGTCAGACACGCGATACTGCGCGCTGCCCGCCAAAATGAGATCAAGCTCTCCCAAGCCGCCCGCATTAAACAGGTTCACCGGAATATTGGGCGTGATCCGCCAGCTAAAGCGCTTATCTATCTCGCGCTCCCACACGTTATCGCCTGCAATATGGTAAGGGGCCGAGCTAAAGCTGGTGGTGGCAAAGCTATCAGGCCCGGCATTAGGGCGGTCGACTTGCGCTTCAAGGTCCACACGCTTGATGACCATAGTTGTGGTTGGCAGGTTGCCCGACATCAGCGTAATGCGAAACACCTCAACCGAGGGCGGGGTAGAGCCTGCCAGCACCCGCGCCAAACGGCCAACCACCATTGGCTGGCGCGCGTATTTATTGTTGTTGATGTAAAGCTCAAGCGTATCGCCCGTGATCCGGCCTTCTTGCACGATTATCCCATCCGGCTCCAACGCCGCCGACAAAATGTCGATCATCCGGTTTTGCACTGCCGGAATGGCCCAAGAGACATCGCGGCTAAAATCAGCCGAGCGGGCATTAACGGGGGCAGGGCCAACGCCAAGGTCTTGCGGGGTGATCGGCTGGTTGGGGTTGCCCGAAACGGAAATCCGAAAGCCAAACTCCGAGCCGTTATTATAATAAGCCCCTAGCGCAAAATGCTTGCCGAGGCGATATTCTGCGCCAAAATTAAACGGCGAGTTTTGGCTGAAACTGCCAAACACCTGCTCGCCTAGGTAAGCGTCGGAGGAATACTCAGCCTTAAGCACCAAGTTATCAAGCGGGGTTTGCCATTCTATGCCCGCAAACGGCGCGGCATCACCCGAAAACATATGGCCAACGCCAAAGCTGTTATCCACCGCCGTGCGGCTGCCGGTGCTAAAGATAGGATTATTTGAGCCAAGCCGCCCCCAGCCAAGGCCAGCGGTCAGGCGTAGCTTATCGCCAATGCTTTTGGTGGCCACGATATATTCAGACGCCGTAGGGCCATTGGAAAGAAAATCGCGAAAGCCCACAGCAAGGGCAGGGCGAATAGCCCCCTCACGCAGAAGGCGGAATTTGAGGTCAAGCGTGTTATCATCAAAAGCCACGCCTGGGGCTGTCCAGTTTTCAAGGCTGACAATGCGGGCTGAGGCTTCGATATTAGGCAGAAGCTGGAAATTAAGCGCGCCGCCGCTGCGGGTGCCATTGTTAATAAAAGACCACGAGGTTTCACCATCCGGCTGCATGGCGGCGTTGGGCATATAAATAACGCCGATGGAGCCGTTATTGCCAAAACTCGGCGTAAACCCCTGTGCAAACGCGGTTTGGTAACCCCCCAAAAGCAGTGCTGACAGAGCGATCAGTGACCCTTTAACAGACATTTTACCCCTCACCGAATCTATCCTCTAAAAACAGAGGCTAATTTTAACCTGATTCGGCAAAGGGTGTAAGATGATTCGTCAGCCATCGGCACAATCGAGCGCAAGCAGGGCTTTGAGGCCGGTTTTATAATCGGGGTAAAGCAGCTTCACGCCGAGTTCGCTTTTGATCCGCGCGTTACTGACCTTCTTGGATTCGGCATAAAAACTGCGCGCCATCGGTGTAAGGTCGGCGGTTTCAAAGGCGATTGATGGTGGTATCGGCAGGCCGAGCAATTCGGCAGCATGGCCGATCACATCCTGCGGCGGGGCAGGGTCATTATCACAAACATTATAAATTTGGCCTGCATTGGGCGTGGCAATAGAGGCCGCAATGGTTTGCGCGATATCCTCGACATGAATGCGACTAAAGACTTGGTTATGCTTAATAATACGCCTTGCCGTGCCATTGCGGACCTTGGCAAAGGGGCCACGGTCAGGGCCGTATATCCCCGCAAGGCGGAAGATATGGACGGGCAGGCCGTGGGCCTCATGCAGGGCCATCCACTGGTTTTCAGCCTTCATGCGGTGATGGCCGCGGGTGGTGGCGGGGGTGAGCGGCGTGGCCTCATCCACCCATACGCCGCCATGGTCGCCATATACGCCGGTGGTGGAAAGATAGCCGAGCCAAGCGGGCTTGGCAGCCAGAATATCCGCTTCCAACCCCGCCAGAAACGGGTCACCGTTTTCATCGGGAGCGGCAGATACGAGGATATGCGTGGCCCAGTCAAGCGTGGCAGAAATGTCACTGCCGGGGTATTGCAGCAAGCCCTGCTCGGCAGAGCGCGAGGTGCCTCGCACTTCCCAGCCAAGGGCGCGCATATGGGCAGCCACCACGCGGCCCGTGTAGCCAAGGCCCAAAATTAGCAGCTTCATGTTAACCTCTCCAATGCCCAGTTTGCGGCGTCTTTTACTGTATCGTCAGGGTCGCTCGCCAGTGGGCGCGCCGCCGCAGCCAAGCTGGAATCGCCAGAGTTGCCAATGGCGTAAAGCACATTGCGGATAAAACTATTGCGGCCAATGCGCTTGATCGGGGAGCCAGCAAAAATCTCGCAAAAATCCGCATCATCCAAGCGCACGAGGTGCTCAAGCTCGGGGCAGCGTAGCTCGATGCGGGCCCAGTAATTGGCATCCTTTGACACCTGCGCGAACTTGTTCCACGGGCAGGCGGCGAGGCAGTCGTCGCAGCCATAAATTCGGTTGCCCATCAGCGGGCGCAGGGCCGGGGCCACGGGGCCTTTTTGCTGAATCGTCAGGTAGGAGAGGCACTTGCGCGGGTCGAGCCGATACGGCGCGATGAAGGCATCTGTCGGGCAGGCCTGCAGGCAGGCATCGCAATTACCGCAATGATCCGGCTCCGCCTCGTCTTTGGGCAGGTCGAGCGTGGTGAAAAGTGCACCCAGAAAAAACCAGCTACCAAGGCGGCGGCTAACAACATTGCTATGCTTGCCCTGCCAGCCCAGCCCCGCCGCCTGCGCCAAAGGTTTTTCCATCACGGGGGCGGTATCCACAAACACCTTGATATCACACGGCTCCTGCTCTATCAGCCAGCGCCCCAACCTTTTCAGGCGTTTTTTCAACGGGTCGTGGTAGTCTTTATTGCGAGCATAAACCGAGATATTACCTCGGTCGCGCATCGGCAAAAGCTTTAAGGGGTCTTCATCAGGCCCATAATTATCGGCCAACATTATCACCGAGCGCGCCTCGGGCCACAGCGCTGTCGGGGAGCCGCGCCATTCAGCCCGCCGCTCCATCCAGCCCATATCACCGTGCAGCCCTGCCTTTAGAAAGGCCTGTAAGCGCGCGGCGGTTTCGGGCATGGCGTCAGGCGCGCAAATGCCGACATCGGAAAAACCAACTTCCAGCGCTTGGGCGCGCAGGCGGTTGGCCAGCGCCTGCACCTAAAAATCCAGATCGCTATAATGGTCCGGCGGCACAAACCCGGTTACCTGATCACTCAACAAGGCGCGGAACGACGGGCGGGATTTGATCTGCGCATACCATTCCTTGACGTTTTTATTACGCAGCCAGTCAACATCATTCACATAATCCAGCGTGCTGAGATGGGCGGCGGCGGTAAAATCCGCAATCGTCATGGTGTTGCCCGCCAGCCAATCCCTCGTTTCCAGCAGCCAGCCCATATAATCAAGGTGATACTTAATGTTTTTGCTGCCGGCTTTGATTTTGGTGCTATCAGGATAGCCCGTGCCCATCAGCTTTTTATTGATGCGCTCATAAACCAAATTCGCCGTCACCTCATGGTGAAACTTATCGTCAAACCAGCCCTCTAACCGCCGCGCCTCGGCCCGCGCCGCAGGGTCGCGGGGCAGCAGGGCTGGCTCGGGGTGGGTTTCCTCCAGATACTCAAATATCGCCGAAGATTCGCCCAGCACAAAGCGGCCATCGCGCAGCACAGGGATTTGCCCCGCCGGATTAAGCCGTAAAAAATCGAGGCGCTTCTCCCAGTATTTCTCCTCTACCAGCTCCACATCTATCTTTTTCTCCGCCAAAACGAGGCGAATCTTGCGGCAAAAGGGCGAAAGCGGAAGGTGGTATAGGCGAAACATCGGGGAGTCCTGCTATGGCTAGACCTCCTTTTTGCAGCTTAGGGCAAAGATTTTCAAGAGCGCGCAGAGCCAGAGGGCGGAAAATCGCTTTTTTATTTCTGGGCGCCGTGAGCGGATGAAACATAAAGTGTTTCAAAATTCGGCGCGCCAATGAGCGTGTATCTGCCGGTTTGACACCCAATCAGCGGGAATTGAAATAGGCGATAACACAAATTTTATATTGGCCTAACCCGCCCTCACGCCCGCACACGCGCGGGTTAGGCATTGTCATTTTCCACCACGGATTATTTACGTCAGATAACAGCCATCCCGAAAAACGGGTGGACCTAAAAAGGATTTGAAAATGAAAAAGACCCTGATCGCCAGCCTTGCTTTTGGCCTGCTCGCCAGCACCGCTTTTGCCGAAACTTTTACCGTGACTGTAACCAATAACCTCACCGAAGAGCTGTTTGCCCCGATCGTGGTAACGGATGCTGGCAATGATGCGTTTTTCTTCAAAGATGGCTATGTGACCAGTGCGGCCGAAAGCCAGATCCTGACAGGTGACCCCGCGATGGTAGTGGCGGCCATTGGTGCTGATCAAGTGACCGTGGGCCACGGCACAGATGGCCCTCCGGGTGTGCTTTTGGCCGCCGGAAGCTCGGTTACGTTTACAGTAGAAACGGACTCAACCGCATGGCGTATTTTGGCGATGGTCGCGCCAACTATGGTGCCAGATAACTATGTGACAGCGCTGGCAGACCTGAGCGTTGCCAATGAAGTAACGGTGGAATTGGCGCGCTATGATATTGGCAATGATGAAGGCACGATGATGAACGCCCCCGCTGGTGATATGATGCACAGCGCGGGTACTGTAAAAATTGTGCGCGGCATGTAAACGGTAAAGCCCTATGAAAAGCAAAAAAGCGCCCATTAAATTGGACGCTTTTCTCAATAAGTGTTCCGTTAAACGCGGAACATCTCAGCCTCATGGGCTTGCATTACCTCTCTTGAGGATGGGCCGTAGGAGGCAGTTTTGATTTCCAATTCTGGAAACAAAGAATAGATTTCGGCGCGGGCTGCATTGGCCATTGTGCCGAGATCCATTTCGCCAGGGTGGAAGCTCTCTGTTGCTGCCCCCTCTGAATAAATGATTTGGTGCTGGTCAAACATCAGGTGAAAATACTCAACTTTGTCGGTTTTTTGCACAATGATGCTGCTATCATTCACCAAAGACGCCACTGAGACCAGCATTTCCGGGGTGCCAAACAGCACCTCAACCTGCCAGCTTTGCAGCAAAACACGGTGCGCGGGGGAAAGCCGCAAATCACGCATATTTCTAAGCGCGCCCTTTTTCACCAATATTGGCGCTGATTTGCCCCTACCAGAAACGGTGGTGCTGCCGATCCAGCGAATGGGTTGGAAGCCGTTATCTGCCGTGCGCACCAAATCACCTTCCGCTAGGTCCTCTATCGCAATCTCGCCATGCTTGGTATCGATCATCGTGCCGCGCACAAAACAATAAGGAACGTAGGCGTCAAACGAAATATCCCCAACCGAGATCCAACCGGCCGTGTTATCGTCAGGGCCGTTATCAAAAACAATGTTCAAAATCGCTACAGGGCCAGCTACGGTCACGGTAATAGGTTGACCACTGAGCGCGCTTTCGCCCTCAATCGTATAGGCCGTTACCGTTTGGCCATCGAGGCCAGAAAAGTCCACATCCAGCCGGTTACCAGCAGCATCAAAAGCAAAAATCTCGACAATATCATCCCAGCTATGGCCGCTACCATCAATGTCTCTAATGTCAAAGGTCACGTTTGAGACCTCTTCACTGAAAGTCATGTTGATCTCAGCGGGGTCGCTCGGGTTGGGGTAGGATGAATATAAGCCATCTTGGGACGAGCTATAGCTAAACTCGCCATTGGAAGACGTATTTTCGGGGGTGTCTACAGTTACGGTTACAGCGTTTCCGCCACCGGTATCCGTGATCACGTTGGCACCGTCGGCATTTGCGGTTGCCCAATCGATTACATAATCTGGCATAACAAGTACTCCATACGCCCCGTAACAAACACGGGAAAACAACACTCTTTGATAGCCGTTACTTAAGCTCCCTTTTAACCAAATTCAATATAAAACTGACATTTAACTGACACTGAGTTAGTGAGTGCTCTCTTGTGTGCTGATTTTGTAGCAGGGTATGGGTGAAATATAGTCAAACCGCAGTTGCGGACACGAAAATCACCCATGGCCGAGCCATGGGCGTTCTATCCTAATTGCAAATATATTCAATGTTGAAAAACAAGAGAGGCCGCATTATGCGGCCCCCTATTAGGCGCTCTTATCAACGGCCTCGTCGCTTAAAGGTTGGGGCAACCTTCCCAGCATTTCTTTTGGGCAAACCTGCTTGAAATGGCGGTGAATACGCTCCCAGTTGCGCAACATTTCGGCCGCCAGCGGCGAGCCGGTTTCCCTCTCATGCTGCTCGATGAGGTAAACCAGCTCGCTCTCCCAGTAGGCCGATTTCAGCGGCTGGCAGATCACGGTTTCGGCATTCATCCGCGTTTCAAACGTGTCGTCTGGGTCATAAACATAGGCCATGCCGCCGGTCATTCCCGCGCCGAAATTATCCCCCACGGGGCCAAGGATCACGGCCATGCCGCCGGTCATGTATTCGCAACCGTTGGAGCCACAACCCTCCACCACTACTTTCGCGCCGGAGTTGCGTACGCAAAAGCGCTCGCCCGCGCGGCCGTTGGCAAACAAGTAGCCATCAGTGGCGCCGTAAAGCACGGTGTTACCGATGATTGTGTTTTCGGCTGCCACCAGCGCGCAATTTAGGGGTGGGGCCACCACGATAGTGCCGCCCGACAGGCCTTTGCCAACATAATCATTGGCATCACCAGAAACCTCAATTTTTAGCCCCGGCACTGCAAAAGCCCCGAGGGACTGCCCCGCCGAGCCAGTAAGCTTGATGCTCAGGTGGTTGGCTTGCAGCTTGTTGCGCATGCCATAGCGCTGCACGATATGTGAGGATACCCGCGCCCCAATGGTGCGATGGGTATTTTGCACAGCATAAGAAAGCTGCATTTTTTCGCGGTCTTTAAAGAAGGGCTCAGCGTCGCGCAAAATCAGGGCATCCAACGTATCCGGCACAAACTGGCGTTCGCGGCCACGGTCATAGTCAATATTGTGGCCTTCGTCGACACTAATCAGCATAGGGTTGAGGTCAAGATCATCCAAATGCTCCGATCCGCGCGAGACTTGGCTGAGCAAATCCGCCCGCCCGATCACCTCGTCGAGTGACCGTGCGCCGATACTGGCCAGCACTTCCCGCACTTCTTGAGCGTAGAATGTTATCAGGTTCACCACCTTATCAGCGGTGCCGGTGAACTTCTCGCGCAGGCGCTCATCCTGCACACAAATGCCCACAGGGCAGGTGTTGCTCTGGCACTGCCGCACCATAATACAGCCCATCGCAATCAGCGCCGCAGTGCCAATGCCAAACTCCTCGGCCCCCATCATGGCCGCGATCACAATATCACGCCCCGTGCGCAATCCGCCATCGGTGCGCAGGGTTACGCGCCCGCGCAGCCCGTTCATGGCCAGCACTTGGTGCGCTTCGGTTAGCCCCATTTCCCATGGCAGGCCTACATATTTAATGCTGGTTGCGGGGCTGGCCCCCGTGCCACCATTATGGCCGGCAATCAGGATGATATCGGCTTTGGCCTTGGCCACGCCCGCCGCAATAGTGCCCACGCCCGATTGCGCCACCAGCTTCACACATATTTTGGCGCGCGGGTTGATTTGCTTGAGGTCATAAATCAGCTGGGCGAGGTCCTCGATGCTGTAAATATCGTGGTGCGGCGGCGGCGAAATCAGGGTTACGCCCTCGGTCGAGTGCCGTAAGCGCGCGATCAAGGCGTTCACCTTAATGCCGGGCAATTGCCCACCCTCACCGGGCTTTGCCCCCTGCGCCACTTTAATTTCGATCTCTTCACATTGGTTGAGATACTCTGCCGTTACACCAAACCGCCCAGAGGCCACTTGCTTAATTTTCGCGCTGGGGTTGTCACCGTTTGGCTCTGGATGGAAGTGGGCCGGGTCTTCCCCGCCCTCGCCAGAATTGGATTTCGCGCCAATGCGGTTCATCGCGATATTCAGGGTTTTATGGGCTTCAGGGCTAAGCGCGCCTAGGCTCATCCCCGGCGTGACAAAGCGCTTTCGAATGGTGGTGATGCTTTCGACATCATCCACCGAGATCGGTTCAGCCGTGGTTTTAAAGTCCAGCAAGTCCCGCAGGTTAATCGGTGGGTTGGCTTGCATGGCGGCAGAGTATTTCTTCCACAAATCAAAGGAGTTACGTGCGCAAGCCTCTTGCAGAAGGTGCATATTAGTCGATTGCCAAGCATGGGTTTCACCTGATTTTCGCAGCTTATAAAAGCCGCCAATATCCAAGGTATCCTGCCCGCCAAGCCAGCCCTTAGCATGCACCTCACGGATTTTTTGCTCAATGCCGCCAATGCCAATGCCGGAAATCCGGCTCATCATACCGGGGAAATATTCAGCCACCATAGCACGGGAAAGCCCCACGGCTTCAAAATTTAGCCCGCCGCGATAAGACGAGATCACAGAAATCCCCATCTTGGACATAATCTTGAGCAGGCCTTGGTCAATCGCCTCACGGTAGCGATCTATCGCTGCCTCTAGCGGGCCGTCAAGCAAGCCACGGTTTACACGGTCGGTGATGCTGTCCTCGGCCAAATATGCGTTAACCGTTGTGGCCCCGCCACCAATCAGTACCGCAAAATATTGCGAGTCCAAACATTCAGCCGAGCGTACATTTATCGAAGTAAATGTCCGCAGGCCCTTGCGCACGAGCCAGCTATGCACAGCCGAATTCGCCAAAATCATCGGCATCGCCACTTTCTCGGCGCTTTGATATTGGTCCGTCAAAATCAGGTGTGTTGCGCCCGCTCGCACAGCCTCTTCGGCCTGCTGGCGAATACCTTCCAGCGCGTCTTGCAGGTTGCTTTCCACGGGGAAAGTGCAGTCAATCACCACCGCGCTTTCGCCGAAATACTTCATCATAGCTTTCAAGCGTGCGTTGCTCACAAACGGGCTATCCAACATAATAATCTCGGTTTGCGCCGAGCTTTGGTCAAGCACATTCTTGAGGTTGCCAAAGCGGGTTTTCAAGCTCATCACACGGTATTCGCGCAGGCTATCAATCGGTGGGTTGGTAACTTGGCTAAAATTTTGCCGGAAGAAATGGCTCAGCGGGCGATACTTTTGCGAAAGGACCGCGCTCGGGGTGTCGTCCCCCATTGAGGCTAGTCCTTCTTTGCCGTCCTCGGCCATCGGGTGCAAAATTCCCTCAAGTTCTTCTAGTGTAAAGCCCGCCGCGATCTGGCGTTTGCGCAGGGCATCACCCGTAAACAGTGTCTTTTCGTCAGCGCCATCGTCTATCTTTTCAAGGTCGGTTATATTGCTTGCCCATTCGCCAAAAGGTTGTGCCGCACTGAGCATATTTTTCAGCTCGGTATCCTTCCAGATATTGCCCTCCTTCATATCCACCGCCAGCATTTGCCCCGGCCCAAGCGCGCCTTTGCGGATAATATGCTTTGATTTCACAGGCACCATGCCGGCCTCAGAGCCAGCAATCACCATGCCATCATCAGTGATCACATAGCGCATGGGGCGCAATCCGTTGCGGTCCAAACCCGCCACAACCCAACGGCCATCGGTCATCGCCAATGCGGCGGGGCCGTCCCACGGCTCCATCACCGAGTTGCAATAAGCATACATATCCTGCCATTCTTCGGGGATCGCGGTCGCCATGTTGGACCAGCTCTCCGGCACCAAAATCGTTTTGGCCATCGGGGCCGAACGCCCCGCCCGCACCAGCATTTCAAACACCGAGTCCAGCGCCGCGCTATCCGAACTACCATCGGCCACAATCGGCTTGATATCCTCTGCCATATCGCCAAAAGCCGCCGACGCCATGCGAATTTCGTGGCTCTTCATCCAATTAAGGTTCCCCTTCAGCGTATTTATCTCGCCATTATGGGCCAGCATCCGGAAGGGCTGCGCCAACCACCATTGCGGGAAGGTATTGGTAGAATAGCGCTGGTGGTAAACCGCATAGCTAGAGATAAAGCGCTCATCCTCCAGATCAGGGTAAAACACCGAAACCTGCTCGGCGAGCATCATGCCTTTATAGATCACCGAGCGGCAAGAAAGCGAGCATACGTAAAAGCCATTAATGCCAAAGGCCGCCTTCTCGATGCGCCGCCGGATGATGTAAAGCTCGCGCTCAAAGGTCTCTTCATCCACGCCTTTGGAGTTGGAAATCAGAATCTGCTCGACCTCAGGGCGGGTGGCGTTGGCCTTCTCGCCAAGGCAGGAAACATCCACCGGCACGTGCCGCCAGCCGTAAATGTAATAGCCCATGCGCAGCACTTCAGACTCAACGATAGTGCGGCACTTTTCCTGCGCACCAAAATCTGTGCGGGGCAGGAAGACCATGCCAACAGCCAGCAGCTCATCACCCGGCTCATGGCCAGTGCGGCGCACTTGATCTTGGAAGAAACCGACAGGGATTTGCAGCAGAATGCCCGCGCCATCACCGGTTTTGCCGTCGGCATCTACGGCCCCACGGTGCCATACGGCCGAAAGCGCCTTGATGCCATTTTCCACCACCGCCCGCTTGGGTATGCCATCGGAAGTTACA
>JAJRRX010000348.1 GCA_024279075.1 Alphaproteobacteria bacterium
AATCCCCATGGCCACCAAAATCCCCGCAACTGTTATCACCGGCTTTCTGGGCGTGGGTAAAACCACACTCGTGCAGCACTTGCTGGCCAATGCGGGCGGCAAACGGCTGGCCCTGATCATCAATGAATTTGGCGATCTTGGCGTCGATGGTGACATCGTTAAGGGCTGCGGTATTGAAGGCTGCGAGGATGACGACGTGTTGGAGCTGTCCAACGGCTGCATTTGTTGCACCGTAGCGGAGGATTTTATTCCGGCGATGGAAAAGCTGATCAACCGCGCCGAACCGCCGGACCATATTGTGATTGAAACCTCCGGCCTCGCCCTGCCCCAGCCCTTGGTGCGGGCCTTTAACTGGCCCGAAATCCGCAATCGTGTAACGGTGGATGGCGTGATTACGGTGGTGGATAGCGCGGCCATGCAAGCGGGTCGTTTTGCCCATGATGAAGCTTTGATAGACGCCCAACGGCAGGGCGATGACATGCTCGACCACGAAACCCCGCTTTCCGAGCTGTTCGAGGACCAACTGGCCTGTGCCGACATGATTATCCTGAATAAAACCGATTTGCTGAGCGCGGAGGAGGCCAACGCGCTGGAGGCCAAGCTCAAGGGCGAGGCCCGCGCGGGTGTGCAATTTGTGAAAGCCCAGATGGGGGCCGTTAGCCCTGCCACATTGCTTGGCCTCGGCGTGGGTGCCGAAAGCGATATGGCAGAGCGACACGCGCATCACCACCACCACGAAGAGGGCGATGATCACCACCATGACCATGACCACGATGATTTCGAGACCTTTCAAGTGGAGCTTGACGCTATCGGAGATGTTGGCGGCTTTATGGGGCGCATAAAACAGGTGATCATTGACCACGATATCCTCCGCCTCAAGGGCTTTGCGCAAGTAGGCAACAAACCTATGCGCTTGGTTATTCAAGCCGTGGGGCCACGGATAGACCACTATTTCGACCGGCCTCTTAACGTATCTGAAAAGGGCAAAACCAAGCTGGTTGTGATCGGCCAAGCGGGGCTGGACGAGGGCGCGATCAAGGCCGCGCTTCAGGGCTAACATGCATCTGCTGCAAGCACAGGCGGGCGAGGTTACCGACGGCACCGAGCCGGTGGACCTTGGGCAATCGCCTGCCGAAGTGATCGTGATTTCAGCGGCAGACACCGAGATCGCAGGGCTGTCAGAGGCTTATGGCAACCTCGATGATGGCCCGAAAACTCTGCGTCTGGCCAGCCTTGGCCACCTTGCGCACCCGTTTACCATTGATAAATATCTTGATGACACCGCCACCAAGGCAAAGCTGGTGATCATCCGCGCGCTTGGTGGCGCGGCCTATTGGCCCTACGGGATGGAGCAGTTTTCCATCCGTCTGCGCGCCGCAGGCGTGGCGCTGGCGGTGCTGCCCGGCGACGATAAACCCGATGCCGAACTGCGCAACCTTTCCACCATAAGCGACGAGGATTACGATGCCCTCTGGGCTTACCTCGTGGAAGGCGGGCCGGAGAATTGCGGTAATTTCCTGCGCTATGCGCGCCATATGCTGGGCAAGGGCGTGGCCCCGATGGCCGCCAAAACATTGCTGCGGGCGGGCGTTTATGCCCCCAATATCACTGATGGTTCGGTGGCGGCTTTGCGCGAGTCTCTCTGGGTTGAAGGGCAGCCAGCCGTGGCGCTGGTGTTCTACCGCGCCCTTGTGCAAGGTGCGGGGCTGCACCCGATAAACCGCCTGATCAAGGCGCTGAGCCGCAGGGGGCTGAACCCGCTTCCGGTCTTTGTGGCTTCGCTGAAAGACCCGCTATCAGTCGCCACGCTGCAAAGCATTTTTGAGCAAGCCCCGCCTGCGATCGTGCTTAATGGCACCAGTTTTGCGGTTTCTGCCCCCCAACAAGGCGGCGCCCAAAACCCGCCAACGCCGCTAGACGCCACTGGCGCGCCGGTGTTTCAGGTCGTGTTTTCCGCTGGCACCGAGGCCGCGTGGGAGGAGAGCACAGCAGGGTTTTCTGCCCGCGATATCGCCATGAATGTAAGCTTGCCGGAGCTGGATGGCCGCGTGTTGACCCGCGCTGTCAGCTTCAAAGGCGAGGCCTATTTTGACGAGGCAACGGAGTGCCTGATCACCGCCTACCGCTCGCATGGCGAGCGGATCGGCTTTGTGGCAGACCTCGCTGCCAACTGGGCAAAGCTTGGCAGCACGCCGGAGGCAAAACGCAAGGTGGCGCTGGTGTTGGCGAATTACCCGAACAAAGACGGGCGCTTGGCCAATGGCGTGGGGCTGGATACGCCTGCTGCCACGGTGGGCGTGCTGAAAGCATTTAAGGGCGCTGGGTATCACACCCACAACCT
>JAJRRX010000349.1 GCA_024279075.1 Alphaproteobacteria bacterium
CGCGCGGGGCGAAAGCCTGAAAGACGCCCATGCCCGCGCCTATGCCCGCCTGAGCCGCATTGACTGGCCCGGCGGTTTTGCCCGCACGGATATCGGCTGGCGTGCAATTTAACCTAGCCTGCCTGCCGCACGCTGGGTACACTTGGTAACAAGTTTTGCCTCCTCCGGTTTTTGCAAAGGGTAAATTGCCGCCATGAATGCTACCAACCATGTGCTAATTGTCGATGATGACCGTGAGATCCGCGACTTGCTAAAGCGATTTTTAAGCAAGCACGGGTTTCGGGTGTCGGTGGCAGCGGAGGGTGAAAGCATGCACGAAGCCCTTGAAAACTGGAAGATAGACCTGATCGTGCTGGACAGAATGCTACCGGGCAAAGACGGGCTGAGCCTGTGTGAAAGCCTGCGCACGCGCAGCACTGTGCCGATTGTGATGCTTACGGTTTTGGGGGAAGAAAGCGACCGGATTCAGGGCTTTAAGGCAGGGGCGGATGATTACCTGAGCAAGCCTTTTAACCCGCAAGAATTACTGGCGCGTATCAAAGCCGTGCTACGCCGCACCCAAATGGCCCCGCCAAGTGCGGGGGGCGATCAACGCAGTTTGAGCTTTGGCCCATGGCGGCTCAACCTCGCGCTACGCCAGCTTACCGCCCAAAATGGCACCTTGGTAGACCTAAGCACAGGCGAGTTTGACCTATTGGTCGCCTTTGCCGAGCACGCGGGCCAAGTGCTCTCACGCGATCAACTGCTTGATCTGGCCAGTGGGCAGATCGAGCACCCGTTTGACCGCAAAATAGATATGCAGGTCAGCCGTTTGCGGCGCAAAATCGAGGTTGACCCGAAAAGCCCTGTACTGATCCAAACTGTGCGCGGTGGTGGCTATGTTTTTACTGCGGAGGTAACAGCCCATGCGCAATCCCTTTCCTGATACCCTTGCTTTTCGCACCACGGCGCTTTTGGTCATCGGCCTCGCCGTTACCCATTTTATCAGCAACCTTTTTTACACGACAGACCGTGAAACCGCGCTGCTTTCAGCGGGCGGCGAGCATGCTATCCAGTGGATCGCCACCACCGGTGCCTTTGCCGATACCATTTCAGATGCGGCTTGGGCGGATGTGATTGCGCGCTCCAATACCGATAGCCGCTTTGTGATGGTGGCAGATACGCCTTTGGTGGATACCCCGCGCGCGGGCGGTTGGCGGGAGGACGCGCTGCAACGGGAGCTGGAACGCCATGTAGCACCAGACCATGTGGATGAATTCCATATCTCCTTTGCGCCAAGGGATCACGTGCCGGAGTCCGAAATGGATATCCTAGGTTATTTTTCAGCGTTAGATGCAAGGAATACAGCTGATTTTATCCTCCTCTCGCTAAAGCTCGACAATGGCCGTTGGCTCAATATGGCCTCGCCGGTGCAGGCTGCGCCGCCGTTTTTCTCGGCGCGGCTCGGGCTTTCAATGGCGGTGATGCTTGTGGCGGTAGTCGCCATTGCCGCGCCACTGGTAAGCCGGATGACGGCCCCGCTCAAGCACCTTTCCAACGCGGCTGAAAAACTTGGCACCGATGTGCAAGCCCCCGCCATACCCGAAACCGGCCCCGAGGAAGTGCGCCGAACCGCCCATGCTTTTAACGTGATGCAAAACCGCATTCGCCGCTATGTGGAGGACCGCACTCAAATGCTGGCTGCCATCGCCCATGATCTTGGCACGCCGATTACCCGCCTGCGGCTGCGGGCCGAGTTTGTCGATGACCCTGCGCTCTCGCAAAAAATGCTGCGGGACCTTGATGACATGCAGCAAATGGTGGCCTCTACCTTGTCATTCATCCGAGAAGACACCACCTCGGAACCGCAAGCCACCGTGGATATTGGCACGCTTTTGGCGCGGGTTTGTGATGATCTGGAGGATTCAGGCCATGATGTGGCATTGGCCGACATGCCGCGCTGGGTGTTGGTTAATTGCCGCCCCGTTGCCCTGCGCCGCGCTTTGGGGAACCTGATTGATAACGCGGTTAAATATGGCCAAGCGGCGCGAGTTTCACTGGAAACAGGCGAGCGCAAGGTGTGCATATTGATCGAGGATTCCGGCCCTGGCATTCCGGAAAGCCGGTTTGAAGATGTGTTTCAGCCCTTCCTGCGCTTGGAAGATTCACGCAATCGCGAAACCGGAGGCACGGGGCTTGGGCTTTCGGTTGCCCGCACCATAATTCGGGGCCATGGCGGGGATATAACCTTGAGTAACCGCGAAAATGGCGGCTTGTGTGTGACGGTTATACTGCCGCGCGCGCAACATATTGAGCATGGCGAAAGTGCGGTAAGTTAGCGGGAGGCCAATGCCCGCGATGCATTTTACTGAAAACCCATTCCAACCCTGCCCTAGAAAACCTCGGTTTTCGGTATTTATTAACCTAGGTTAGTAGGTATATGAATCTGTTATTTTACTGTTTGTTTACATACTGTTAAAAACCTAATACCGCAAAATAAATTGCCCTGAAAAGAGGCGTTATTCGTCGTAAGGAAAAGGACGCTTTATCTCGGAATTCCGCTAGAGAACACGCAATTCAACAGGCGCGTTCAGATCCGGCTTTAGCAAGGGTTTGAGCGGGGCCAAAATACGGCGCTCGGGGCGGGAGGACATATAATCACCCCACAGTGTTTTGCCATCAGACAGCGCGGTTAGGTGTCCACTGACCGGCTGGGAGAGGCGTAGCTGCATCTGTGTCATCGCGTTTGGGGCATTTGATTTTACCAAACGCTGCGGCACGACAAAGCGGATATCAGGGTCTGCCGAGCACAGTGGCACATGGCCCTCGCCACCAATTGGCGTAGCGATATCCTGCGCGATCCTGCCTGCGGTTTCCACCGCCTCATGCCAGCACCAAGAGGAGGTTTCAACCGGCCTTAGCAAGTTGCCGGTGCAAAAATAACTCGGGTCGCTGGCGCGGCCATATTGGTCAATGCTCGGGCCGCCGGTGCCTTGGTCCACCTCAAGGTGGCTGGCATAAAGCAGCGCGGATTCAGGGCGGAAACGGCCAGAGATAATTACGCCATCGGCGGCGATTTGATGCCCCTGCCCTTCCCCATCGGTATAGGCCACGGCTTCCACCGTTTTTTCGCCCAAAATACGAATATTGCTGGTATTAAACCGAATAGGCACGCCTGTGAGCGCCGGAAAGGGCCGCATAAATTGCCGGACTGTAACGCGGTCATTTTCCTCCAGTATAGCTTGTGGGCGCATGCCCATATGGCGGCAGGTCATGATCGCGGAAAAGGACACCAGCTCGCTGCCGATGATCACCGGCCTGCGAAACGGGCGCTGGTGATTGAGGTAAACCATGGATTGCAGTGCGCCGGTGGTGAGCACGCCCATCGGCCGTTGGCCGCCAATAAAGCGCTGGGCGCGGCTGCTTTCCCGCACCCCCATGCACAGCACCACCCGCGTTGCCTGCAATTCATAGCTACCTTCAGATGTGTTCACGCTCAGCCGCGCCTGTGGATGCAGCGCCGTTACTGTGGTATCACAGCGGATATCCACCCCCGCTGCCCGTGCGTTTTGCACCAGCTTGCGCGCATAATCCGGCCCCTTCAGCACCCGCTTCAGCTCACGCAGGCCAAAAGGATAATGCCCACAATGGCGCGGCACCCCGCCCGCTTCCAGCTCGCGCTCCAGCACGGTCACGCCCGAAACTCCAAGCCGTCGCAGCTCGGTGGCGAGCGCCAGCCCCGCCGTGCCGCCGCCGACAATCGCGATGTTGCAGTGTTGCTCAGCCATCACGCTCTCCCAAGGCAGGGTCAAGGCGCCCCTCGGTCAGCGTGGCCAATGGGCCGGTGCAATAAAACCCTTGGCAGCGCCCCATACACACCCGCGTGCGCCGCTTTAAGCCTTGCAGGGTTGTCGGAGCCATCGGGCCGTCGAGCGCCGCCAGAATCTCGCGCTTGGTCACCAACTCGCAATGACAGATAATGCCGCCATGGTCGGGGCTTTCCCAATCCCGCGGGTGATAATTTGAAAGCCTGTCCGGTGCGGGACAAATCGGCGTTGCAATCGGCGCGCCACTAAATTCAACCCCCGCATTCAGCCGAGACACATGCCGCGCAATGCCCAACGCCGCGCTCAGCCCTGTTGAGCGAATACCCCCCACAGTAATATACCCCTGCTCGGCGTGGTTCGTAATCTGGTAATCCTGAAACTCAGTCGCGGGCCGCAGCCCCGCATACACCGTTGTTACTTCGTAATCCGCCAGTGCGGGCAGCATCTCGATACCCTTGTCGCGCAGGGCCTTCAAAGCCTCAGCATCGGTCGAAGCATCCGTCCGGCTCTCCTGCTCCTCCGCCGTTGGCCCCACCGCGATATTGCCAAATATTGTGCGGAAGATCACCACGCCTTTGGTGGTTTTGGTCGGCACCGGCAAGATCACCGCTTCCACCAGCTCGGAAGCCGGCTTATCAAACACCACAAACTGCCCCTTGCGCGGCATGATGCTGAAATCCCGACGCCCCAAAAGCCGCTCGTCAATCACATCCCCGTAAAGCCCCGCGCAGTTGATCACCTGCTTGGCCCGCACCGCACCCTGCGCCGTTTCCAGCCGCCAGACCCTGTCAAACACCCCCGAAAGCACCTCGCAATTGCGCCGCAATTCGGCCCCATTGGCCAGCGCTTGCAGAATGTAGGCATGGGCTGAGGCCCACGGGTCGATCACATATTCGCTGGGCACCACAAAACCGCCCATCACCGCGCTCGAAAGCTGCGGTTCCTGCGTCAAAATCTCGGCGCGGCTGCGCAAGGCCACATCCATCACCCCGTTTTTATGTGCCTTGGCCACCAGCCCGTCCAGCTGCACCACCTGCTCGTCGTCCCATGCCAAAACCATCGCGCCGCATTTCAGCAAAGGCAGCCCAAGGCTTTCGCGAATCTCCAGATATTCCGCATAGCCATCAGCAATGCATTTTTGCTCCAGCGAGCCAGGCGGAGCATCAAAACCGGTATGCAAAATGGCGCTATTGGCTTTGGACGCGCCATCAAGCACCTCCGCCGCCTTTTCCAGCACCACAACCCGCGCGCCATCGATCGTAAACCGCCGCGCCATGGCGCAGCCAACAACGCCGGCACCTATAATGGCAACATCGAAAGGCTCATTAGCATCGGAGGTGTCGGGCATCAGGAACTTTCGAATCTCGGCCCGTAGCGGGTGTAGAGAATATAACCGTGTGCATATGAGGTTGACAAGGTGAAAATGCCAAGTATTGTTGATATGGTCAATATTAAATTTCTATGTTTTGTTATTTTTTATATATTTATTAAAGTGTTACGAGGTTTTTTGACAATTCGGGCAATAACAAAAATTGGTTAGCAGATGCAAAATTCCCAAATAACTCTCACCCAGCCTGTTGAGGTTTTTCAATGATGCCCCCCCTTCGCCCTGCGCTTCGGCAAGCCCGAATTCTTGAACTAGTGGCCAAAACAGGTGAGGCCAGCGTGGAGCGTCTGGCCACCGCATTTGCCACCTCGCCCGAAACCATTCGGCGCGACCTAACGGTGCTGGCCGAGGCCGAACAGCTCCGCAAAGTTCATGGCGGTGCCCGCGCCAATACCCCACAGCCCGAGGGGGCATTTGCAGCTCGAATGCGCAAAAACCCTGCGGCAAAACAAATCATTGCTGAAAAGCTGGCCAAGTTGGTAAAACCCGGGCAAACGCTTTTTCTGGATACCGGCTCAACAACCCTGATCTGCGCTGAGGCGCTGCTGAAAATCAACAACCTGACCATCATCACCAATTCCACCCGCATCGCCGCGCGCTTTTCCGCAGGCCCCCGCCAAACGGATGTCTACCTGCTCGCTGGTCAGTATCGGCATGATAACGCGCAAACGGTGGGCACGAGCACGATCTCTGATATCGCCAACTACAACGCCGATTTGGCCGTTCTAACCATTGGCGCAATCAATACGTCCGGCGCTATGGATTATTGCCACCAAGAAACAATGGTGGCACGGGCTATGATCAGCGCCTCTGCCACCGTGGCTCTTCTTGCGGACCACTCCAAATTTGATATGCGCGCGGCGTTTAGGCTGTGCCCTTTGAGCGCGGTTGATACCCTTGTTACTGACCGCACGCCCAACGCACCCCTCGTCGCGGCCCTGCAAGATGCTGATGTAAGTATAGTTTGAGAAAATTGGCGCGCTTTAAATTCGACAAGATATTAAGTGGAATGGTCCAGTAAAACCCGAGTGAAATACACAAAAACTAACGTTGTGCGTATATGCTGCGTACAAACGTCAAATAGGCGAAATCGCCCAAGTGCGTAAGTTTTCGTATTTAAAGAGGTTAAATGGTGCACCCGTCGCGATTCGAACGCGAGACCTCTGCCTTCGGAGGGCAGCGCTCTATCCAGCTGAGCTACGGGTGCTTAGGCGGGTGTATAGATCAGCCAAATCTGGGTTGCAATCAGGAAAGTGACAATTCATGGTTGC